>JAQUKF010000094.1 GCA_028719265.1 Candidatus Omnitrophota bacterium | reverse complement strand
AGTCTGGCTGTAAATAAAAAGCCACGATATAAAGGCTGGTCAAAAAACGCCTTTATTACCGTGGCAGTACACTTACATAAGAAGTATATACTATTTTTGGCCGGATTTCAAGGGAGGGGCATCCTTCCGGAACGGTTCCAGCTCATCCAGGAACCGGCGGTCAACTTCAAAACCAAGCCTCAATACTTCATCGCAGTGCTCTATCGCCAGGTCGTATTGCTTGAGCTGAAAATAATATACGGATAAATTGAAGTGCGCGGCCGCGAATTCCGGCTTGATCCTGACCGCCTCCTCCCACAACCTGACCGCCTCCTCTGTATCTCCTGTTTCCGCATAACTGGAGGCCAGATTGTTATACGCCTCGAAATACCCCGGGTCCAGCTCAACGGCCCTGCGCATCAGCGATATGGATTTTTCTTTATCGTTACGGTCATAATAGGAATTGCCGAGCTTATAATAAGCCCGGGCGCAGGCGGGATTAGCCTCCATTGATTCCAGGCTCGCCCTATCCCGCGCGTCCGGCTCTCCCTTTTCATAAATAATCCCCAAGGCCTTGCAATATGCCGGCAGGAAATCAGGGTTGTATTTTACCGCAAGCAAAAATTCTCTTTCCGCCCCCTCTGTGTCTCCCTCCCTCATATACATATTCCCCAAATTATTGTGAGCCATATAACTGCCCGGGTTAAATTCCATGACCCTTCCGTAAAGTTTCTCTTCGCTCTCCCAATAACCATTCTGCCTGACGGTCAGATACGAATACGCGCATAAAAGAAACGCGAATACGGCAGCGGCGCAGGCGCGCAAACCCCTCTTTCTATATAAAGAAACTATCTGCCTGGCCAGGATCAGGAAAAATCCGAGCGCGGGCAGATAAAGCCAGTGTTCAGCCATGTAAAAGGAGTTTACCGGATAAATGCTGTTGGCAGGCAAAAGCGCGATAATAAACCAGAGCAATCCAAAGCTAAGCAGGCGGTCTTTTTCCCTCACCTTTAAGGCAAAAAAGACAAGCAACAGGAAAACCGCAGCTCCACAGAGGACCTGCGGGTGGCTAAAAGGAAAGACCCGGTTGCCGTAATCCATGTGCAGATTAAGAGGCAAGAACAATATCCTCAAATAACCGGCAATCGCGGCGAAGAATCCGGGGATCCTTCTTAAAACTGTATCCCCGCCAAGGAAGAACGAACGCAGGTTAACGGCCCTGGCAAGCATATAAAGCAAAGAGACCGCCGCCGGCCAAAAGAAAACACCCCGTCTTATCCTTACCCTGAAAATACAATGGTAAAGCAATATGACGGAGACTATAATAAGGGCGTTCTCTTTTGATAAAAAAGCCAGCAGGCAGCTAAAAAATATGAACAAAAGGTAGCTTAATTTCGGCTGGCGGGCGGCCCTGACATAAAAGATAAGGCAAAGCAACAGGAATAATGCCGACAAAAGATCGGAGCGGCCGGATATATAGGAAACTGCCTCGGTATTAACGGGATGCGCCAAAAACAGCATCGCGCTAAAAAAAGCCAGCGTCGTATCCGCGAAGAGCAGGCGTATCAAACCGTAAAAAGCCAAAGCAACAAGGATATGCAGCATAACGCAGGTCAAATGATAACCAAAAGGGTTCAATCCCCAAAGGGAATAATCCGCCATGCAGCTCAAAAGCTGAATCGGCCGGTAAAAGTTAAGCTCCGTACAGGCGCCCTCCCCGGAATCCCTGGTAAATACCAGCCCTGTCTTTGACCAGTCTTTTATGTAAGAATTATTTATGATGAACGCTTCATCATCCCAGATGAAATCCCCTGTCAGGGAATTGGCGTAAATAAAAAATCCTGATAGTATTATCAGGATTACGGGAATCACCCGCTTATATTTGCGTATAGCTTCAAAAGGCATGAAATTAAGGGATATTCAGGAGATTCAGCCCAGTGCGGGGATCGATATCTTTGCCGGCCTTTACCCCTTTTAACTCAAAGACTACGGCCTCAATGACCAGGAACACCTTTGATTTTCCGCGCAGGCATCCGGTCAAGGCCTTATCCTTCTTGCCCATAGCGGTGTGGATATGTATCTGCGGGCCGCCAGAATTAACAAAGACCGTGCCGATCCCCATAACCTCCCAGCCATCCCTGAAAGCCACCTTGTTCGGCTGGGGCGGGATCACAGGTTTTCTCGGCCCGGTGACCAGGTCGCCTTTCCTGAGCGCGCCGATAAACACCATGGCCGCCGCCTTAATGCCCTCCCGTTTTACGAAAAGGCTTAAGTTGTCTATCAAAATGTCCCCATCCTCGAACTTCAGGAGGAAGACCCTGCCGAGCGAACCCTTAGTATATTTCATCCTGTTGTATCATCCGGTAGTAGCTATCCAGATACTTCAGCGACCTCAAGGAGGCTGCGGTCAATAAGCCGCTGAGCACAAGAATGACTGCGGTTATCACCGCCTTCTTCTTCCTGCTGAATCCGGGATTGATCCAGACCAAAGGCAGCATGAACGGCCCCACGAATAAGAACGAAACTATCAAAGACCAGCTTTTAAAATACCATTTTTCTTTCTTTTCCGTCATTTCTTTTTCCTGCCGGCCCTGGCCTTCTTCAGGCGCAGCCTGTGCTCCGAGCAAATGTACTTCGCGATTGGCGCTATCTTATTTCCCTCATAAGGAAACTCTTTGCAGGTTGCCGGCTTGAAGGTGTAATCTATCTTATGCACCCTGCAGAGCCCGTCCGGGTCCAGGAACACGCAAGGCTCATCTTCATAGCTGGTCCCCACCTTAAAACCTGACGGGAATTCCTTGTCTATTTCCAGGTGGAAAAAATCACCTTTTATGCCGAGGGTCAGTATTTTCTTTGCCTCTTCCAGGTCGATCCAGGCCCCCAGGCTGCAGCAACCTGCCTGGTTTTTACATTTACCGCAATCGATCTCATCCTTCTTTTTTCTTCTCTTTTCCATAATCAATGATTATACACTCTTTGGGCAAAAACAAAACATTTAATTTCATTTCTTCCGGTAATTAAGCGGTTGCATATCCGGCCGCGGCCTTCATATCTTGTCGGGGATATCCAGCTTGCCCTTAAGCCCGGCCTCCCTTACATACAGCGGCACGCTGGCCTCGATTTTCCCATCGATCAGGATATTTACCACGTAATCCCCGGGCTTCTGGAAACTTACATTCTGCCCGTTGAGCGCGAATGAAAATGACGTTTCCGAGACCGCCCCCGGGGGGAACTGGAAATTCGCCTTGATATCGCTGTTCATCAATCTCTTTCCGTCGGCGTCGGTCAATGCGATGACCAGTCCATGCTCCCCCGCCTCAAGCCTGTTGACCAGGAGGCGCAGGGCAACGCTTATCCGCGGAAGGACATAAGGGAACTTCCCGGCGTTTATGCTGTCAAAGGCCCGGCACAGGGAAAGGCACCCGTTCTCAACCCAGGCATGGTCGGCAATCGCGGAAATCAAAACTTTCATGAAAGCCTCCTTTTATCTATACCCCTTTCCACACATGAGGGGGGAAATCTTCGTTCATCATATTCAGCAACCTCTCCCTGTCCGAATCGATGATCTTGCTGAATTTCACGCCGTAAAGGTATTTGCCGTTCCCCGGCTTGCTCCACAGGATCGTTATCTCCACCTTAAAAGAGTACTTTTCGCTAAAATACAGCCTGACCGGCAGGCGCTTCTTCAATATCTTCTTGCTGACAAACAGCGAAAACCCCTTCAGGTTCAGGTCCCTGACCTCGCATGGAGAATAACCGCTATTGCCTGCGAATTTGATCTTGGCAGGCACCGCCACCGTCCATCTCGGGGCCAGCCTTTTGTTTGATCCCCTGAAATCAAACTTCTCTTCTTCTTCTCGGAAAAAATCCAATAGCCCCATAGAGATTCTCCTGGTAGATGGTTATCCCAATATATCGGCCAGCGCGTTTACGACCGCCGGGTTGAATTGCGTTCCGGAGGCATCCTTTATCTTCGCCAGCGCCTCTTCTTTAGGCATTGCCGTATTATAAGAACGCGAAGAAGTCATCGCGTCGTATGCGTCCGCTACGGAAACAATCTGCGCGTAGATACTGGTCTGGTCGGCCTTCAGCCCGTCGGGATAGCCTGTGCCGTCGTAACGCTCATGATGCGACCTGATCACGGAAAGCATCTTCTTGTCAAGAAATACCGGCTTGAGTATCTCTTCGCCCACCTCAGGATGCTTGCGCACAAGGTCCCACTCCCCCTGGGAAAGGCTGCTCTTCTTATTTAATATATCATCATGCATTCCGAGCTTGCCTATGTCATGCATCTGCGCGGCCCTCCTTAAGAGTTCCGCATCTTTTACGTGAATGCCCATTTTCACCGCGATCGCATAAGACAACTCTCCCACCCTGTCCGAATGCCCGCGGGTATACGGGTCCTTCGCTTCCAGGCTGCGTATCATTGCCTGGATCATGCGGTAAAAATAATCCTGCAGCTTGCGGCGGGC
>JAQUKF010000093.1 GCA_028719265.1 Candidatus Omnitrophota bacterium | reverse complement strand
CAAAGACCTAAAAACGAATAACGCGAAACTCCGTTTCTGCAAAAATGGTTCACCTCTACCTGTTCTATCCTTTTCGCCATCAAAACCGCAGCAGGCTTAAGAAAACGGGCGTTCCTGCCCAAAGAGAGAATCTTGAACAAAAGCCTGCGGTCCAATGCGCAAAAAGAACACCCCCAATCATCAATATGCCTTCCAATGCGCAGATCCATTATCTTATTAAGCAGGAGAGAGGCTATCTTCCTGTACGCGGGGTCCTTTCGCATAATACGTTTTCCCGCAACGGCATCGCATCCGCGGATTAGCCTTCCAACCATTAAAGGGATCTCTTTAAGATCATATTGTAAGTCGGAGTCGGCCGTAATAATATACCTTCCTTTTGCCTGGACCAACCCCGCCAAATATGCTACCTGCTGTCCGCGACGCTCTTTAAGACTGACAACCCGGACACGGTTATCCTTGGCCGCTATTTCTCTTAAGGCCGGCAGACTGCCGTCACAACTGGCATCGTCAACAAAAACGATCTCATATTTTCCCTGCAGAGAGTTAAGCGCAGACGCGGCTTGACAATAGAATGAGCCTATATTTTTCTCTTCGTTGAATACTGGGGCTACGAGAGAAAAAAGAGTCTCTCTCACACCCTCTCCCCCTTCTTCCAATTCCCCCCCCTCCTTATTTTGTGTTATACTCCCGTCTCTTTACAAAAGGCTGTCTTTCCCGTTTAAAATGGAACCGCAGTTTTGTCCAAAGGATAAACGGTATTATGGCATATACGCAGACGCGTAACAAAAAATGAGGCCTGCCGATACCCTTGCATATACCGGCATATTCCTGCTTTAATTGTTCTTTTATCTTCCTGTTAGATATAAACAATGTCCCGACAAGATATAGGGGTAAAATGATACGCAACCTGGCTTTTAAATCCAAGGCGCGTCGATGCAATACCGGATCCGGGTCATCTTTAAGACGCTCATATCCCCGCCACATAGTATAAAACATTCTAAATAAACTTGGCCCCAAGGCTTCATACTCCCTGTGATAAAGTCGTCTTTGCAAATATTCCATTTTCTGCACAGAAATCTTAGGATGTTCGAACAGGGACCATAAATAATAGAACCTGTAATCATCCCTGATGAGGGAGCGGATACGAGACTCCTTCTCAAATTTCTCCCATAGCGGGGTACCGATGCACGGAGTAAGAATGGCGATTTGAGTCAGGTACGGCTTAGCCAATATCAGATCTTCGATCTCATCAAGTATGGTTTGTTCATCCTGATAATCATATCCGATTATCATCGACGCAATAACATCTATACCATAACTCCGCAGCTGCTCTGCTGTCTGGCGGAATGAACCGCCTTTTAATTTCTCGTATCCGGCCTGTTTCCCCTCAAAACCTATCCATATCTTACTAACTCCCATTTGCGCAATTTCACGGAAAGTAAATCTGGAAAGCGACTGCATACTGGCAAATATCATAATATCCAGGAATTTCCCTGATCCCCTGGCTGCCTCAAGGAATCTGCGGGCGCGAGGTTCATCGAAAAGGAAATCGTCGTCAAGGATCAGAATTGTTCCTATAGACGGGTCCCGTGAACGCTGCTTTAAGATATCTTCAAGCAGCTTTTTAGGATCCGTATAAAAATAAATTTTTTCTTTCTTAAAAAAATTAGAGGGTATGCAAAAATCGCATCCATAAGGGCACCCTAAGGCACCAAAAATGACTCCGTGGCGCGCCGCCTTAAGAGAAAAAATGTAGCTGTCATAAACACAAACAGGGCTTCTAAACAACCTCTCGGGCTCACCAAGGAGCCTGCGCATAAACCCAATTCCCTCTTCCCGACAGACATGATCCGCCAAATCTTTCAATTTGTCATCGGGTAAGACCGTGCCATAACCTCCTAAAATAATCTTTGCTTCCGGAGAAAAGCGGCGCACAATCTTAATCATCGGAACAATCTTATGCAATGTAGGCACACTGAACGAAAACCCGACATAGTCATATCCTTTCCCCAGCTCCTTCCGGAACTCTTTGAGTGTAGGGTAGTGCAAGACAGTTGTGGGAGCTGAAATGTTCTCGGCGATAAGATCAAGACAGTTATGGTAAAGCATGCTTTCCAGACGAAAAACATCCTGCGCCCAGGTAAACTGGAGAGCGCTGTTAGAAGTACATATCTCGCTGTCTCCAAAGGCCATACCTAACGGCCTTGGCGGAGAAGTTAAAAGAATCCTGGGCTTATTATTCATTCAATAAAAAATCCCTCAATTTCCTCGGCCCGTACCCCGATAACCAGATCTCGAGCCCATTTAAAATCCTGCTTGGCCTCAAATAATACTCCCGGTAGGCTCTTCTGTACATGCTTTCAACCACAGCAGAACTTAAAACGCCTGTTTCAAATACCGCCTTACCGGCAAAGTAATCCTTGCCTTCCAGGATCATGTCGGTCAAAAAGGTCCCCCTTTGCTTTACCGCCTCATACATGGCTGTTCCGGGAAAAGGGATAGCAATAAAGAATATGGCGGAATTGGCCGGAAGACGTTTAGCCAAATTAATAGTCTCCCGCATCTCGGGAACAGTTTCAAAAGGCAGTCCGAGGATAAAATATAGGCATACTTTTATTCCGGCTCCTTGTAAACCTTTTATGGTCCTCTCGGCCAAAGCAAGATCTAGCCTGTGCCCCATTTTCTCCTGCACTATTTGGGAACCTGACTCTATTCCTAAAACCACATATTTGAAATTGGCTTTTCCCATCAGGGAAAACATTTCTTTGTCATAAATGTCGGCACGTATACCGTTGGGCAGAAAAACTTGATCTTCTTATGGAAACCATTCCTGATAATCTCCGAACATATGTCTTTTGCCCTTTGGGGATAAAAAGTAAAATTATCGTCCCAAAACTCTATCTGCCTTACTCCAAACCTGTTTGTAAGATAACGGATTTCCTCCATAATATTCCGCACTGAACGCAACCGTATCTTGTAACCATGGACCGTTTTTGTGCAATAAGCGCAATTATTGGGACAACCCCGGCTGGTAAGCATTATCGCCTTCGGGATACGGTGAAAAATAGTTTTCAGCGCATAATTTTTTATATCAATAAGGTGCCAGGCGGGAAAAGGAAATTCGTCCAAATTCTCTGCAAAAGAGGAGCGCTTGTTTACCTTCAGGCCGTTATCCCAATATGCTATATTTTCTATTTCCGCAAGTTCATTCCCCCAGGCTATCCGCCTCATTGAATATTCGCCTTCACCAATCACAACTATATCGGCAAATTGCGGAATAAGCTTATCGTATATATTGGTGGGGTGCGGACCCCCCATGACAATGGTGGCTTCCGGGGAATGCTTCCTGACCAGCCTGGAGATATCCGCGGCATTGCGCATTGTTGCTACGTTAGCGGTAATCCCTACCAAAGAAACGCCTGGCAGCAAAGAAATTATTTTCTTCTCAAAATTATTTTCTTTATTGCAATCTACGGCCTGCACGCAAAATCCTTCTTTTTCCAGCACGGCGGCGATATAAAAAATACCGGCGGGAGGGAAAAGGGAATGAGGAACAGGAGATGTTCGTGAGACAATAAGCAATATCCGTTTATTCTTTGCCTGATTCATCTTTTATCCTCGCGGGAACCCCGTAACCGCTGTCTTTACTTATATCCACGCTGAAAAGAAATGAAAAAATAGTAGGCAAATTAAGAACACATATTCTATTCCTCCTGTCGAGGAGGTTGCGGATAAAACTGATTATTGCCCGCGGTCTCAGATAAAACCTGAGTATGGCTCGGCGTACGAAACCCTGATACTGCCTGAACGAAAATGTCATCCCGGGACAAAGACAATTATTCCTGATCAGGCTGGCAAAAGAAGCAGCCCGGCCGTCCTTTGCCTTGAGCGAAGAATACCATTGGCTCCCAGGCTCAACCCTCACGATCGTAAACCATATGCATTCCAAAGGCAGACTTCTGGACAAACGCAAAGTGGCAAATATATCTTTTTTTGTTTCTCCGGGCAATCCCACCAGGAAGAAACCTCCGACTTTTATCCTGCTCGTATCCCTGATCAAACGCAACCTCTCTTTGACCAAACCCAGGTCCATTCTTTTTCCTGTATCATTTAAAGCTTCCTGTGAAGCAGTTTCAATGCCGGTGGTCAAATAATAACATCCGGCCCGGTCCATCGCCCTAATAACCTCTTTGTCTAAACATTCGATCCTTGTATGGAATGCCCCCCATTTAACCTTAAAATCCAGATGCATAAGTTTTTCACAAAACCCTAAAACGAACTCCCTGTTAACAGCAAAATTATCATCTACTATCTGAAAATTGTCAATGCCGTATAAGCGATGGGCATAGCCAATCTCTTCCATAATGCTGTCAAAATTACGCATCCGGACATTTATGCCGTTGCGAACTGTACAAAAATGACATTTGTACAAACACCCCCTAATGATACTAATAGGCAAAAAGCTCCTGCTCCCCATT
>JAQUKF010000092.1 GCA_028719265.1 Candidatus Omnitrophota bacterium | reverse complement strand
GGCTCTTATTACCGCTCCGGTGATGGAGGTGATGGTGGTGGTTTTTAAGCCGCTTATCAGCCTGTTCATCGGCATCAGCAATTTCATACTCAAGATGTTGAAGGTGGAAATATCCAGGCGTTCCCCGTTGATTACCGAGGAAGAATTACGCACGATGATCGAGATAGGCAAGGAGGAAGGGGTCTTGAGCGAGGAGGAGCGCAAGATGCTCCATCGTATCTTTGAATTCGGGGATACCAAACTTGGCGACGTAATGGTAGCCAGGGATAAGATGGTGGCTGTCAGCGTGAATACCGGCTCCGAAGTCCTGCTTGACCTGTTCGTAGAGGAGGGGCACGCGCGCCTGCCGGTCTATAACGGTTCGCCGGATAATGTCATAGGTATCATTTACGCCCGAGACCTGCTTTACATATTGAGGGAAAAAGGACTATTCATGCTGCAGGATCTGGTGCACGAAGCCTGCTACGTTCCCCAATCTATGCGCGTCAGTGAGCTTTTAAAAAAATTCCAGGCGGAGAAGATCCAGATAGCCATTGTCGTAGATAAGGAGAAGAAGACCGTGGGCCTGGTTACCCTGGAAGACCTGGTAGAGGAGATTGTCGGCGAGATAGAAGAAAGGAGCTTTAGGAGGAAGAAGGCGGCAAAGTAGCCGCCAGTTTTGCGCCTCACCCCTGGCAGTGGCAGGAGGCCTTTCAATTAAGAATTGTTGACATGGAATTTCGGCTGTGATAATATTAACCCTATAGTCATACCCGTATGTTCTACAAAAAGGAGGAATCAATGGCTGAAACAGGATATTGCGTAAAATGCAAAGGCAAAAAAACTATGAAGGAAGAACAGAAGGTTACTATGAAAAACGGCCGTCAGGCAGTCAAGGGCAAGTGTCCGGATTGCGGGACCGGTATGTATAAGATCTTAGGCAAGAAATAAGGAATCATTTCGAAATAGGAGCAAGCGATAGAATCAAAACAATTAGCTCAAGCCATTGCCCGGTCCGCTAAAACCATAAAGGCCGAGGATGTAGTAATACTTGATGTTTCGAAGATAGCCGGTTTTTGCGATTACTTCGTTATCGCCAGCGGAAATTCTTTGAGGCAGACCGACGCGATTGCCCAGGCGATCCGGGATGGCTTGGAAAAACTCGGAATAAAATCTCTCTCAAAGGTTGCCCGGGGTGATGAATCGGGATGGGTTGCTCTGGATTATGTTTCGGTGATCGCCCATGTATTCTACAAGCCCATGAGAGAGTTTTATTCTTTAGAGAGCCTCTGGTCCGACGCTAAAAAGGTCAGGGTTGTTTCCGCAAAACGAAAATAGCTTACCATCACCACAACCTTCGTTTCAAAAAATAAAATGCATAAGAATATCCAGGAAGAACTTACGGCTTTAGTCAGGCGATCGCTCAAGGCGGGCAAGATGGATAAGTTTGCCGGCGAGGAGATCGCGCTGGATTTCCCCACCGATGAACGTTTCGGTGATTTTACCACCAATATTGCTTTGAAATTAAGCAAGGAACTTAAAAGCTCTCCCCGCCAGATAGCCTTGGGGTTGGCGGAGCTTATCGAGAAGGAAATCCGGAACTCTGGATTAAATGGCCTGATCGCCCAGGTAAAGGTCGAAGGGGCCGGTTTCATAAATTTTTATCTTAACGCGGATTATTTCTATGCCCAGCTGGACAGGATAATCTCTGCGGGCAGGGAGGCCTTGAAACAGGACCTGGGGAAAGGCAGGAAGGTGCTGGTTGAGTTTGTCAGCGCCAACCCTACAGGTTCCCTGTCGGTGGCCCATGCCCGCCAGGCCGCGGTGGGTGACTGCCTGGCGAATATACTGGAGTTCCTTGATTTCAAGGTGCAGCGCGAATATTACCTTAACGATGAGGGCAATCAGATTAATATACTGGGCAGGTCGGTCCAGTTGCGCCGGGAGGAGCTGGAGGGTAAACGGATAGAATTCCCCGAAAACTATTATCAGGGGGATTATATATACGATATCGCGCGGCACGCACAGAAAGAGAATATCGGAGAGGAACAGCTGGGTGATTTCGCGGCGGGTTACATACTGAAGATAATAAAAGGGGAGCTGGCCGACTTCAAGGTAAATTTTGACAACTGGTATTCGCAGAAAGAACTGGCTAAAAGCGGCAAGGTAGAGCGGGCATTTGAGCAGCTAAGGGAAAAGGGACTGCTTTCCGAACGCGATGGCGCTCTATGGTTTAATTCCACCGCCTTCGGAGATGACAAGGACAGGGTCATCGTAAAGAGCGACGGCAGCCAGACTTACCTGGCCCCGGACATCGCTTACCACCAGGACAAGTTCAACCGCGGTTTTGATTGGCTGATCAACCTTTGGGGGCCCGATCACCACGGTTATATAAACCGCATCAGGGCTTCGATACAGGCATTCGGGCATCCGGCTGAGGCGTTGTCCGTAATCATCGTACAACTGGCGACGATCTTCCGTAACGGAGAACCCGTGCAGATGTCCACCAGGCGCGGGCAGTATATTACCCTGCGCGAGGTGCTGGATGAAGTCGGTTCGGATGCCGCCAGGTTCTTTTTCCTGATGCGCCGAACTTCCAGCCATCTGGATTTTGACCTTGAGGTGGCCAAGAAGCAGAGTTCGGAAAACCCCGTATATTATGTACAGTATGCCCACGCGAGGATCTGCAGTATCCTGCGCAGTGTTGCCGTCCAAGGCCAGGGGAAGGCGGACCTGTCGCTTTTGAAGGAAAAGGAAGAGTTGAACCTTATCAAGAAAATGCTGGAGTTTTCGGCGGTCCTTAATATATGCCTGGTTACCCGCGATCCGTATATGGTCACTGTTTATCTCCAGGAGCTTTCGGAAACCTTCCATAAGTTTTACGATCTGCACCGCGTTCTGGGCCAGGCCGAGGCGCTCACCCGCGCAAGGCTGGCATTGATCGAAGGGGTCAAGATCGTACTTTCCTGCGGACTGGATCTGCTGGGAGTAAGCCAGCCGGAAAGCATGTGAGTATTAAGTTGAGGCTGCCAGGCAAAGCCGTCAATATAGCTTAACGCGCGAACTATCTATCCGCTTGTGCCTTTCTCTTCTAAAAGGCACGGCGAAAACGTCAAAAAATGGCCACTCATAAAGTCCTAAGTTTAGCCACCCCGCACCTGCATCTCCAGAACCAATTGTGCAAGGAACTGGGCATTTCCAGGATCCTGGCGCAGGTCCTGGCCAACCGGAAAGTAAGGACGGTTTCCGAAGCGGAAAAATTCCTTAAGGCCGGCGTCGGCGACATGTTTTCTCCTCAATTGTTTTCCGATATGCCCAGGGCTGCCGCCCTGGTCAAGAAGGCCCTGGAGAACAAGGAAAAGGTTATGGTTTTCGGCGACTATGACGTGGACGGCATAACCAGCACGGTGCTTCTTAAAAATACCCTTATTTCGCTGGGCCTGGATGTATTACATCATATACCCCACCGGATCAGGGAGGGGTATGGTTTAAATAAAGAGATCGTCTCTTTTGCCAGGGAAAAAAATGTCAGGCTTATGGTTACCGCCGATTGCGGCACAGCCAATCATAAAGAGGTAGAGGCCTTAAGGCAGGGAAATATAGATGTGATCATCACCGACCATCATGAGCCGCAAGGCATAGGATTGCCCGCGGCTTCAAGCCTGATCAACCCCAAGATAAAGAATTCCGGATACCCTTTCAGGGACCTGGCGGGCGTAGGTGTAGCCTATAAGTTTTGCCAGGCGATAAGCGGATCCATTCTTGATAAAGACCTCGACTTGGTCGCTCTGGGCACGATAGCCGACAGCGTTCCTTTAAACGGGGAGAACAGGATCATCGCCAGGGAAGGGTTACTGCGTATGCCGGAGACTAAGAGGGCGGGCTTGCGCGCGATAATCGAGAATGCCGGGATCAGGAACAAGAAGTTCAACTCCAGTTACGTAAGTTTCATTATCGCCCCGCGCCTGAATGCCTCCGGAAGGATGGACAGCGCCGAACTGTCTTTACAGCTTTTAATGAGCGATAAATATGAAGAGGCCCAGGTGCTGGCCAGGGAGCTTGAGCAATTTAACCGCCAGCGCCAGAAGGTGGAAGCGAAGATACTGGAGGAGGCCGAGGAGATAATAAACCAGCAGGTGAATTTCAAGGAGCATAAGGTCATCGTGATCGCCAAAGATGACTGGCACCAGGGGGTCCTGGGGATAGTCGCCTCCAAGCTCGCAGACAAGTTCTACCGTCCGGCAATAGTTATTTCGTTGAAGGAGGATTTGTGCAAAGGTTCCGCCCGTTCGATCAGGAATTTCCATCTTTTTGACGCCCTGATGGATTGCAAGGACCTGCTGGATAGCTTCGGCGGGCACGCCCACGCCGCGGGACTGCTGATCACCAAGGATAATATCGATGAATTCAGGAGAAGTATCAACAGGCTTGCCCATGACCGGCTGAACCTGGAGGACCTGCTTCCGAATATAGATATTGACGCGGAGATCGTTTTGGGAGATATAAACTGGGCCGTGGCCAGGG
>JAQUKF010000091.1 GCA_028719265.1 Candidatus Omnitrophota bacterium | reverse complement strand
TACGATGAAGCGATCAAGCTCTATAATGAGGCGCAGATCAAATCTCCCGGGTCTGCCGAGATAAGCTATGATTTGGGAGTATCCCAGTACAAGAAAGAAGATTACGCTTCGGCTATCGGGTCTTTTGAAAAGGCAACCATTTCCAAGGACAGGCTTCTGGAAGCCAAGGCGAATTTCAACATCGCAAATGCTAAATATAAAATGGGCAAGCTTAAGGAAAATACCGACCTTGAGGGAACCGTGGGGTTATTACGTCAATCCCTGGATTATTACAAGCGTTCGATAGAGCTTGACCCTAAAGATGAAGACGCAAAGATAAATCATGAATTGGTGGAAAGGGAGCTGAAGGCATTGTTGGATAAATTGAAGCAGAGGCAGGAGCAGGAGAAGAAACAGGAGCAGTCCGAACAGGAAAAGCAAAAACAGGAAGATCAAGCCCAGGCCCGGAAGGCAGGACAAGAGAATGACCAGGAGAAGAAGGAAGGGCAGGAGGGTAACGGAAATACCCAGGGTCAAGAGGGAGAAAAACAGGAAGAAAGAAACGGGCGACAGAAGAATGAGAAAGAAGGACAACAGCAGGAAGGCGGGGAACAACAGGAGGCTAAGGCTTCCAGGGGAGAGAAGCAATCCGGGCAGGAAGGAAAACAGCAATGCCAGCCTGCGGGATCAGAGGAAGGTTCTGCGGAGGAGCCAAGGGAGATGAGCGAGCAGGAAGCGAACATGCTTCTGGATAGCTGCAGGCAGGATGAGGGCTCTATGGGGAAATTAGAGGATAGTAAGAGACGGTATTCCGGAAAGGTATTGAAGGACTGGTAATGGTTAAGATGAGAAACAGCAAATATTTGCCAAGGGTTCTTGTCCTGGGGTTAAGCCTCCTATGTGTATTGGTTTTTATTTCTCCCTGCCTGGCTAAGGAGTTTAATTTTGAGGCGTCGGTAGATAAGAATAAAGTTCCCCTCGGAGGATCTTTGCGTTTATCTTTAAGTTTTAACGGAGTTCAGGATATGCCGGCTCCGGAGCTGCCGCAGATAGACGGTTTTAAGTTCCGCTATCTGGGACCTTCGACGATGATGTCTATAGTCAACGGGAAGGTCTCCGGTTCTATTACGCATAATTACCTGCTTTTGCCTGTTAAAATAGGGACTTTTAAGATAGGTCCTTTTAAACTAGATCATAAAGGGGATAAATATACTTCTAATCAGCTAAGTGTCCAGGTGCTGCAGTCGCAGGCGCAGGTCCCTGCGCAATCCGCCGCCGGAGCCGAGCAGCCGCCGGCCCAGGTTAAGGATTTAGATGACAGGTTGTTTATAACCCTCCAGACAGAAAAGAGCAGCGCCTATTTGAATGAAGAGGTCCCTTTGACCGTAAAATTATATGTAAACAGGCTTGGGATAAAGGATATACAGTATCCGGAATTAAGCCATGAAGGATTTTCGTTGGGCGCATTCGATAAGCCCAGCCAATACCAGGAGCTTTATAGGGGAGTGAATTTTGACGTTATAGAGTTCAAGACATCCGTCTTCGGCTTAAAGCCGGGAGAATTCAAGCTGGGGCCGGCGCATATCAAATGCAACCTGCTCGTGCGCAATCAGGCAAAACGCGGGATGCTTTTCGGGTCAGGCGACCCGTTTGACTCCGGCATATTCGATAATTTCTTCGGCAGGTATGAGGTCTACCCGCTGGATTTAAAATCCGGCGAGGCTGGGTTTAACGTCCTGCCTTTACCGCAGGAAAATAAACCCGCGGGTTTTTCCGGGGCGCTGGGAGACTTTTCTTTTAGGGCCGAGGCTTCTCCCCTGGAGGTAAAACTGGGGGATCCGGTAACCTTGAAGATGACTATAAAGGGGGAGGGGAATTTTAGCACCGTCTCCGCTCCCCGCCTGTCATCGACGGACGGATTCAAGGTGTATGAACCTCAGGTAAAACAGGAAAACAACGAAAAAAGATTTGAACAGATCATCATGCCGATGAGCGCGCAGGTCAGGGAGATCCCCGTATTAACATTCGATTTCTTTGATACGGTAAGCGGAGAGTACAAGAGCATAAAGCGCGGGCCGTTCCCCATTAAAATAACCAAGCCTGAAAAGGAAGAGGAGAGCAGGATAGTCGAAGGCAGGCAATCCCCGGCTTTTGCCAGAGAGGAGAAGCTGGGCAGGGATATTATTTACATAAAGGATACTCCCGGGGTATTGAGAAAAAAAGGCGACTACCTTTACAAGAACAAGGTTTTTTTGACATTTCAGTTATTTCCCCTGCTGCTATATTTGGGCATTGCGTTTGTTCTGGCCAAAAGCCACAAGCTGAGGACCGACGTAAGATATGCCAGGGGACTGCTTGCCCCCAGGAAGGCCAAAGCCGGGATACTCCAGGCGAATAAATACCTGGATAAAGGGGAAGTAGAGAAGTTCTACGATACTTTATTTGTGACTATGCAGGAGTACCTGGGGAATAAATTCCATTTATCCTCCAAGGGTATCACTATCAGCATAATAGATGAATACCTGCGTAAGACCGGAGTAACAGAGGAAATCCTGTACAAGCTGAAAGACATATTCCGGGAATGCGATATGGTCAGGTATGCCTCTTCGCAGCTGAGTCCGCAGAATATGCGCGATTCTTTGTTGAAGCTGGAAGAAGTGATAGATTATTTGCAAAAGAGGAAGATATGATGAAGAGGATTTTACGTACATCCGGTTCGCTAATTCTATTCTTGGCATTTGTTTTGCCAGCCTGTTTCGATCTTTCATTTGCTCAAAAAGCTGCTACGGCTGTTGCGCCTGGGGCCCTGTTTTACCAGGCCAATATAAATTACCAGGAGGGTAATTTTGAAGCGGCGATAAAAGATTACAATCGTCTTATAGGTATGGGGTGGGAGAGCGGGAATCTTTATTATAATCTGGGGAATAGTTATTTTAAAGAGGGCAAATTAGGGTTGGCTGTGCTAAGTTACGATAAGGCAAAGAGTTTTATCCCTAATGATAGTGATTTGAAGTCAAATTATGACTATGTATTGCAAAGATTGAAATTGGAACCGCGGCCTTTCGGGGGTTGGATTGAGAGAATAGTCCATGTTTTATTCCAGGGGATGACCATTGACAATCTTACTTTTTTTCTTTCCATCCTTTATATGGCCTTAATAGTATTGCTCATATCGGGCCTGTTTTCCCCCAGGTTGAAAAGATACACGGGACTGGCCTCTTTTGTGTTTGTGGCGTTATTTATATTATCCGCCTATGCCCTGCAGATGAAAATAAATTACCTTCATAAATTTGCGGTGGTGACGGTCAGCCAGGCGGATGCCAGATTTGAGCCGCTGGATAACGCTACGGTATATTTCAGCCTTCCGGAGGGGAGCAAGGTAGAGGTGGTGGAGAAGGCTGGGGATTGGTGCAAGATAAGGCGTTTCGACAATAAGCTCGCCTGGATAAAACAGGACGTTTTAGCCAACTGATTAATTCCCTTCAAGTTATAAAACAATTCTTTTAGCCGGCATTCAAGAACCCGATAATTTGAAATTGAAATATGCGGGGTAGATTAAAGATGCCTTTCCCGGATATCCGTAATCTTCCTTGACAATATGATAAATGAATGTTATATTTACATTATGAATAACAATTCATTATCTGAATTATGATTTGAGAAAGGAGGCTCGTTGAATCCGCTTCCCCGCAAGGCAAGGGATAAATTATTAAGAAGGACGGATATACTGAGGGCGGCTACCCATGTTTTTGCCGAGAAGGGTTATCATGACGCCACCATGCTGGATATCGCCCGGCAAGCGGAGTACGCTGTCGGTACGATCTATCTTTATTTTAAGGATAAACAGGCGCTTTATCTGGCATTGAGCGAAGAAAAGATCGAAGAGCTTTTTTGCAGAATCAAGGATAAAATGGGGGAGGTTCAGGGATCTTTGGCAAAGATAAGGGTGCTGGTTGAGGAGCAGCTTGCTTATTTCGAGGAAAACGAGGATTTCTTCAGGATCTATTTTTCCGAGGAGGGTTTTGGCAGCCGGTTGGTAACTGATAAGCCCTCCCGTCAGATGATGGAAAGGATCGTGAAGTTCAGGGGGTATTTGACAGCAGTGATCAAGAAAGCCCAGGCCGAGAATGTGATCAGGGTTGACCTTGATCCCAATAGGACAGCGCGCCTGTTGGGTGGGATGGTTAAGTCGATAATCATTCCCTGGCTGAAAGATAAGACCTTAAAGGAAAAGGACTTAAAGGGGTCGTCGGGGTTTATTTTGGATATTTTTTTGAATGGCGCAGCCTCCCCGTCAGCTAAGAACAGAGACGCTTTATGTAATTAGTTAGCGCTCTTTGAGTTACAAAACAAATACTGGCCGTTGGAATTGTTTTGTAACTATTTGATAATCATGGAGATATCGAAAACGTCTTGAATTATGAAGAAGATAGGAATAGGGATATTAATTGTTTTGTTTAGCCTGGGCAATTCTTATGCCGCGGCTGTTATCGGCGATAACAACCGGCAGGCAGAGATGGAGAAGACCCTTTTTATGGCCGCCGGCGCCCAGAAC
>JAQUKF010000090.1 GCA_028719265.1 Candidatus Omnitrophota bacterium | reverse complement strand
TAGCTCCCCCGATCCGGGGAGCTTATCCGTTGATCTAAGCTCGATATTGCGCCCGAGGTCGATCTTGCCCTGCCGGGCGGCGATAAAACAGGCGGCCATAATGGGCACCTTGGGCAGGCTGGCGGATGGGAACGGTTTATCTTTTGCGTACGAGAATTCGAGTCCGGAATCCAGATCTTTGATGAATATGCCTGCCTGTCCCCTGAAATGCCTTATCTGGCTCCTAATCCTCTTCTCTAACTTCTGCCATGACGGCTTTCTTGCGTTATGCAGGATACGCCGCTGTCCGGCCTCCCATAAGCCGAAAGACAGCCGGGACCCGGCATAAATCCCGGCCCCCAGGACAACTATTATCAGCAGCGATATGAATATCTTTCTTGCTCTCATCTCACTTTGGGAATTTATCGCCCTACCTCCTTTTGCAAAATAAGCGAAGGGCAAAACGCGGGAAGCTGCGGGGTATCATCAGCCAGGCTCCATTTCTGTCAACAAAAAGCCATCCCGCATTAATATGCGGGATGGCGGCCCGACCATCCGGAACCTCCGGGAGTAAAACTCCCGAACCCCGTCAAAAAATCAATACAGCTGCACAACATCCTCGGGATGATATAAAGAAAGGAACAGTAACATGTAATCCCTCAGGTGGCGCGTAATCAGGAAATTGTTTTTTATATGCTCCCGTCCGTTCTCGCCAAGCTTTTTGGCGTATTCAGGACTGCTTAATAGCTGCTTTATGGCAAAGCTCGCTCCCTCAACGGAATGGCACAGGAGCCCGGAGTATTTGTGTTTTATCTGCAGAGGTATGCCTCCAACGTTTGAGGCCACTACAGGCTTTGCCTTCCATAAGGCCTCGGAGACCGTCAATCCAAAACCCTCCCTGATGGATTTCTGGATAATCACGTCCGAAGCCCTTTGCAGGGCGTTAATCTCTATATCATTCTGGGGCAGCAAAAGAATATGGATATCCGGATTGTTCCTGGCCTTTTCCCTGACCTCGTCCAGCACCTTGAACCCTTCCGGGTCATCTTCTGCCGTGCCGCCGGCCAGGATAAGCTGGCAATCAACATATCTCCTGACCTGCAAAAAGGCCTCAATTACCCCTACGGGATCCTTCAGGCGGTCAAAACGGGATACCTGGATAATGATCGGCTTGTCTTTTTTGATGTCGTATTTTCTTAAGACCGCGTTTATCGTCTCTGGCGGCAGCTCTTTATTCTTATCGCTCAGCGGGTCGATGGAAGGAGAAATCAGGAACTGCCTGATAGGCAGTTTACGCGAAAAGGAAGGCGCGGAGAATACGGCGGAATCGAACTTCGCGATAAAATCCATCAGGAAAGCCCAGACTCTTACGTCCGGTTCGGAAACATCTATATGACAACGCCACAGCCATTTATTACCGTCCTTCTTTTTTACCAGGGCGATCGGCTGCGGGTCATGGACAAATACTATATCACCGTAGGTGTTCACCTCGCCGATATTCCGCTGGCTTGTCTCCATGAATATCTCGAAGTCCCTGCGGGTTATCTCCTCGGGCCTGCCGTGCAGGGCGTTATGGAACCTCTTGGTCACTCCAAAAAACTGCTCTCCTCCCTTTATCACGTCCCATTTCGCGTCCACCCCCAGCTCCACCAGTAACGGCACCATTCGGTTCAGTATCTCGGCTACCCCTCCCCCTACGGGAGTGGAATTTATATGCTGGATTACCTTGCCTTTCAGGCGCTCACCGAGCAGCCTTAAGTCGTCTATTACCGCCTGCCCCACCAGGGGGATATATTCGTCTATTTTGGCCATTTAAACGGATATCCTCTTTTCGACTATCTGGATAAGCCTGTTCCTCAAATCTTCCAGGGTGCATGTATACGGATCGAAACCGGATATCCGGTCCGCCAGCTCCTTGTCTCCCAGTGAATTCTCTATCCAGTATGAAAAATCGTTGGTCGCCTTCTCCAGGCGCAGCCGCGCCTCGAAAATATGGAAATAAATTGAATCGATGGTTATTTTTCTCAAAACCTCGATGAATCCGGCCAGGTCATATACTACGTAATTTGTCGGCAGCACAAAGCTGACCGATTTGATAAAATGGAATTCCTCGCCGTTCCTGGCGAATTTCAATTTGGCCAAAGGGTTTAATCTCAGGTAGTCTTCGATGGTAACGGAGATCTTCTCCCGGAGTTCGCGGATGGTAGAGTACTGCATGGTGTCGATGCTGACCAGTTTCTCTCCGAGCTCATCCTCTCCCAGGGTCTCGGAAACCCAATAGGCGAAATCATTGGGGGGTTCGGGAGAAAGATACTGGTGCTGCTGCAGGAACCTGTGGGTATGATGGTAAATGCAGGAGCCGGGAACCTCTTTGATAAAAGCCGCCAACTGGCCAAGGGTGGTCGCGCGCAGCCCGGTCAATTCCGATAAATGCAGCCTTGTGCAAAACCTGAACGGCTCTTTCGCTTTAGCTAATTCCGGCATCTTGAAGCACTCCCCCAATCGGACAGCAGGCGCAGGAACCTGGCTACCTCCCGCGTGTCCTTCAAATAATAATCCGCTGCGGAGGCGCCTGGCCTTCCCACAAACACCGTCAACCCCCTGCCCTTTAAAACCCTAAAGGCATCTTCATCAGTTATATCATCGCCGATGTAAATCGGCAAGGATTTATTTCTGCCGGGATTAAACTCCCGCCGCGCCAGGGTCCATAAAACTATCCTGCCTTTATTCCAGCGCACCGGCGGGCCTATCTCAAAAACCTTCTTTCCGGGTCTGACCGTAACCTTGCCTTTCTTCAGGGCAAAAGCAACGGAATCTCGAAAAACACTCTTTATCAAAGGGGTTTTCCCCGTTTTTGCCAGCCTGAAATGCAGGGAGAGAAAAAAACCTTTATCCTCTATCAAAACCCCCCCTATCCCGGAAAGCCCCAGACGCAGGGCGGACTTGATCTGCCGCAGGGCATTGCGGTATCCGGAAGGGACCGGCAGGGAATAGCTAAAACCCGGTGCTGTAATCTGAAACCCGTGGTTTCCTGAATAAATTATCTTCTTTAATCCGATTTTCTTCTTTATGTCCCGCAGTTCCCTGCCGCTGATGACCGCAACCCTGTAATCATCCTTTTTTGAAAGGAGCGACAGCACCCTCTTTGTTCCTTCCGGGACAGCCGCTTTCTCCGGGGTATCGGCAATGGGAGCCAATGTGCCGTCACAATCAAGAAAAATGAACAGCGGCCTCCCTTTTAATTTACCCTTGATCTCCTTAAGGGCGTTAAAAATATGGCGCATTTTATCAGGCCGCCTTCTCCTGTTCGTAGTTTATGGCCCTTATCGGATAAGGAATATTTATCCCTTCGGCGGCATAACGTTTATGCAGCCTCTTTATAAATTCGTGTTTTACCAGGTACTGGTCGACAAACTCCTTGCCCCTTAATATGACCGTGAATTTTATGCATGAATCGCCAAAAGTGTTATACCTTATAAAAGGATCGAAATATACGACCCCGCCGCTCACCTCCTCCATTACGGACTTGGCTACTTCGCAAGTTACCTTCTCGACCTTTTCCAGGTCGCTCTTGTAATGCACGCCCACGTCGATCAATACCGCCATCTCCTTGTCCGGCAGGTAATAGTTGGTAACAATTGCCTTGTTTATTTTATCGTTCGGTATGAGTACGACGTTGTTTGCCAGCATCTTGATCTTTGTCGAGCGCCAGTTTATATCCACTACATACCCCTCCTCCCCCGTATCCAGCCTGACATAATCGCCTATCCTGATCTGCTTGGATACGGTTATGTGAAAACCGGCAAAAAGGTTCGTAAGGGTATCCTGGAGCGCCAGGGCGACCGCCAATCCGCCTACCCCTAAAGTGGCCAATATAGGAGTTATGGATATGCCCAGGCTGTTGAGGATTATCAGGGTGCCGACCGACAGGACAAAGATCCTGGCGATATTCTGTGTCAGGCTGGCAACGGCCAGGCCGGATTCAACGCTGGAGGTATAAAGCTTTATTATCCCGGACAGCAAGTTTGCCGACGCCAATACCACCGCGATTATCCCCAGCACAAGTATGCTCTTGCTCATCACCAAAACGATACTTTCGGGAAGCCTTGAAAATTGCAGGGCGAAATAAACGCTCAGCATCAGGCAGACTACCAAAAACGGCTTCCTGATCGAATGCAGCACGATATCGTCAAGCTGGGTGGAGGTCTTTTTCACCCATTGCGAAAGTCGGTTAAAGATGATCTTCCTGAGAATGAGAGAGACGGCAAGGACCAGCAGAAAGATGGATGAGGGCAGCACCAATTCCAGGAGGACGGGAAACTTAAGCAACAGGTCATCGAACATATCTACCTCACAAGTTATATTTTCTTCAAAGCCACCAATTCCGTGATTATATTTGCTGCCCAGCGGTAAATATTATTCTCGGCTATCACGTTACGCATGTTCTCAATGCGCCTGCGTTTTTCTTCATTGGGCATCTCGATAGCCAGCTTTATGCTGTCGGCAAATTCTTCGATCGAATAAGGATTGATCAGGATGGCATCGGTAAGCTCGCGCGATGCCCCGGTAAACTGGC
>JAQUKF010000089.1 GCA_028719265.1 Candidatus Omnitrophota bacterium | reverse complement strand
TTGTCCCGGCGGGGGAAAACCTCGGGTGCATCCTGACCAGCCTGCCTATGCCATCCACATTCAGCGCATCCAGCCCTTCCACAAAGATTACCGCGTGGGGCACTCCGGTGTTTATGAAATTAACCCTGACCTGGCGGCCGCATATATTTATGGGAATATCCAATTTGACCCGCTTCGGATCGGTAAGCTGTATTTTTACCTGTTTTCCCGAGACCCGGGCATTGATCAAACCGGCTAATGTCGATATCCTAATATTCTTTTTTCCGCTGAACAAAGCCGCGCAGCGCGCTCCGTTACCGCACATCTCCGCTTCGGAACCGTCGGCGTTTATGATACGCATGCTTAAATCCGGTTTACCGGATTTACCGAGCAACAGGAGACCATCAGCCCCTGCGCCGAATTTCCTGTCGCAGAGCCTCCTGGCCAGAACAACCAGGGAGCCCGAGGGCTTTTTGTCAATAACTACAAAGTCGTTGCCTGATGCAACCATCTTGGTAAAACCGATCCTTGGCATATTATCCTTTGATTTCATTGCGGATGAGATCCGCATAAGTCTCTCTTTTCCTGATCAATCTTGCCTTCTTCCCGGACACCATGACTTCAGCCGCCCGAAGCCGGGAATTATAATTGCTGGACATGCTGAAGCCGTATGCCCCTGAGCTCATCACTGCCAGGTATTCTCCTTCGCCGGCAGAGGCGATCCTGCGTTCCTTCGCCAGGAAATCCCCGCTTTCGCAGATCGGCCCTACCACATCGGCTTTCTCGCACCTGAAGGTCTTGCGTAAAGGCAGAATATTGTGGTATGCGCCGTAAAGGGCCGGCCGGATCAAATCGTTCATCCCGCCGTCTACAATGATGAATTTCTTTTTCGGGGTATTCTTGATATAAAGAACCTTGGTAACCAGTATCCCGGCATTCCCGACAATGAACCTTCCCGGCTCCATGATGATCTTTAAGCCCGTGTTTTTTAGGAGCGGGGTTATCTCGTGGGCATAAACCTGGGCGGTCTGCGGAGACTCCCTGTCATAGACTATCCCCAATCCTCCTCCGATATTCAAATATTCCAGCTTTATGCCTTTTGCCTCCAGTTTTCTGACGAACCCCGACACCTTGCTGACCGCCGCTACAAACGGGGCGCTTTCGGTAATTTGCGAGCCTATATGGATATGCAGTCCGCAAATCTTGACATTCCTGAACTTCCCGCGCAAAAGCAGGATCCTGTAGGCGCTCTCCAGGTCTATGCCGAACTTATTGGTAATCTTTCCGGTAGTGATGAATTTATGGGTTTTTGCTTCTACGTCGGGGTTTATGCGTATGGCCACGCGGGTAACCTTGCCCAGGCCTCTTGCGATGCGGTCAATACATTTCAACTCCGGCAGGGACTCCACGTTAAAGAACAATATCCCCTTGGAGATAGCCGAAGAGATCTCTCTTTCGGTCTTCCCGACCGAGGCATAAACGATCTTGCCGGCCGGACAGCCTGCTTTCAAGGCGCGGAAAAGCTCTCCTCCCGATACGATATCAAGACCCGCCCCCTTTTCAACCAGGGCTTTAAGGATAGCCAGGTTAGAATTGGCTTTCACCGAATAACATATAAGGGGGTCTATGGCGGAAAACGCCTTGCTTAATTTGATAAAGTGGTCGGTGAGGGTGTGGTAACTATAAATATGCAGCGGGGTGCCGAAACGAACGGCCAGATCCCGCACCCTTAACCCTTCGCAATATAAGTTGTTGTTCTTGTATTTGAAATCGTGCATTTTGCCGTCCCGGCTTATGTTTTAGTCCATCACGCGGGAACACTTTCCCCGCCGGACTAATGCCTTCTGCCGGAATCTATCTCAACCTTTTTTTCCAGGAAGCTAACTGCCGCCTGACCAGCTTTGGGTTCGTGCTGCCGAAAGACCTCTTCAGGTTCACCGAAGCCCAGGCGTTAAGTATCTTTTTTACGTCCGCCTTAAGCTGCGGGGAATACCTTTTTAATTCCGCCTCGCTTAAAGAAGAAATTTTGCTCCCTTTATCCAAACAATCCCTGACCATCCTGCCTACGATATCGTGGGCTTTACGGTAAGAGAGCCCTTTTTTGATCAAATACTCCACTATATCTACCGAAAACAGCGATTCATCGCTGATCTTTTCGGATATCTCCCTGCCTTTGACCGCGATGTTGGCAAAAAGCGCCGTAAAAATATTTAGTATATCCCTGACCGCGTCTATCGATTCAAAAAGCGGCGGTTTATCCAGCTGCATATCCCGGTTATAGGAAGTAGGCAGGCCCTTCATCAGCATTATCACGCTGGAAAGGTTCCCCTGGATCTTTCCAACCGAACCGCGGATCAGTTCCAGGATATCCGGGTTCTTTTTATGCGGCATGATGCTCGATCCCGTGCAGAAGGAAAAATCGATATCGATAAAATTAAACTCTTTGGTTGACCAGAGTATAAGGTCTTCGGCTATGCGCGACAGGTGCACGGAAAGTATCGCCAAATCCGCCAGCACCTCAATTATATAATCCCTGTCGCTTACCGAATCTATGCTGTTGGATGTCAAAGCGCTGAATTTAAGCTCTTTCTTTACGAAATTACGGTCGGTAGCAAGCCCCGTGCCGGAAAAGGCGCACGAACCAAGAGGCATAAAGTCTATCCTCTTTCTGGCGTCAAACAGCCTGTCTTTATCCCTCTCCAGGGCCTCTACATAAGCCAATAAATGGTGCGCCAGGAGAACGCACTGGGCAATCTGCAGATGGGTATAACCCGGGATAACTATATTGGGGTTGGCTGCGGCGAATCTCACTATCGCCTTCTGCAGATGCGCTACAAGCCCTGCCAGAGAATCGGCCTCGTTCCTTAAATACATCCTGGTGTCTAAAGCGATCTGGTCATTCCTTGATCTGGCGGTATGCAGCCTGTGCGCCGGCTCCCCCACCTTTTTATCCAGCAGCTCCTGAATATTGGAATGTATGTCTTCGGCGGAAGGATCGAACCTGAATTTTCCGCCGTTTACTTCCTTGAGTATGGAATTTAAGCCGAAGGCGATCCTGCGGCCGTCCTTTTGGGAAATGATCCCCTGCCTGGCCAGCATCTTAACATGGGCCAGGCTGCCCAGGATATCATATTTAGCCAAACGCTGGTCGTAAGTAATCGACGAGGTGAATTTATCGGTAAGAGAACTCGTCTTTTTACCAAACCTTGTACCCCAAAGTTTCTTTGCCATTTATTTCCCTCCGCAAAGAGAGCGTTTCAGGAATGCGCCTGTCCTCAAACGGCACGGCCCTTTTAAGGCAAGCTCGCCTTTCCTGCTCCCTATCTTTTATAAGGCATACCCCAAAGCCTGATAAAGCCCTCGGCCAGCTTCTGGTCGAATTTATCCTCTTTGCCATAAGTGCTCAATTCCTTCTTGTAGAGGGAATTGGCTGACCTTCTGCCTACGGCAACGCAATTTCCTTTAGATAATCTTAGCCTGACAGTGCCGCTGACAAACCTCTGCGTCTTTTCCACAAATCCGTCCAGGGCGTCCTTCAGCGCGGAAAACCATAATCCGTAATAAACCAGCTCAGCGTACTTAAGGCTGATCATATCTTTAAAATGCGCCAACTCCCGGTCAAAGACCAGGGCTTCCAGCTCTTTATGCACGGTATGCAGGATGGTAGCCGCCGGCGCCTCGTATATCTCCCTGGATTTGATCCCTACCAGCCGGTTCTCTATCATGTCGCTCCTGCCTACGCCGAATTGTCCGCCGATCTCGTTCAGGTAAGTGATCAACTCTTTCGATTTAAGCGCCTTGCCGTCTATTTTGGTAGGCAGGCCTTTTACAAACGTAACCTCAATATACCTTGGATAACTGGCGGTATGCGTCGGGCTCTTTGTGATCATATATGCGTCTTCGGGGGGCTCCTGTTCGAGGTTCTCCAGGATGCCGGCCTCGATACTTATCCCCCAGATATTACGGTCGATGCTATAAGGCTTTTTCTTGGTTACATCTATGGGGATATTATGTTTTAAGGCATAATCGATCTCCTCTTCGCGCGATTTAAATTCCCAGTCGCGCACCGGCGCAAGGATCTCCAGCTTCGGGTCCAGTATTCCTACGGCAACCTCCAGCCGCACCTGGTCGTTGCCTTTTCCGGTACAGCCGTGAGCAACCGCGGATGCCTTCTCCTTATGCGCGATCTGCACCAGGTATTTTGCGATAAGCGGCCTGCCCAGGGCAGTCGCCAACAGGTATTTACCTTCATAGACAGCGTTGGCCTTCAGGGAGGGGATAATGAAATCCTTGATAAATTCTTCCTGCAGGTCGCGTATATAAACCTTGCTTGCGCCGGCGGCCAAGGCGCGCGCCTCGATATCCTCAAAGCTCTCCCCCTGGCCCAGACCCTGGCCAAGGTCGGCCACAAAACAGATTACCTCATACCCCTTTTCCTTCAACCATCTTACTATGCAGGATGTATCCAGCCCTCCTGAATATGCCAAAACCACCTTTTTCATTTCCGCTCCCTGTATTTTTTACCCAGCAGCTTTATTAAAACCGCCTTTTGCGCATGCATGCGGTTTTCAGCCTGGTCAAAAACAATCGAATTCCT
>JAQUKF010000088.1 GCA_028719265.1 Candidatus Omnitrophota bacterium | reverse complement strand
CTGGAAACTTTCAGCGGTATCAGCGGACTGGGGGACCTGGTAACTACCTGTATAAGCAATCAAAGCCGCAACCGTTTCGTAGGCGAACAAATAGGAAAAGGCTTGACCTTAAGGCAAATTTGCGGGAATATGCAGATGGTTGCCGAAGGAGTAGCTACCTCAAAGTCGGCTTATGCATTGAGTTTGAAATATAAAGTAGATATGCCGATAACGAAAGAGGTATACCGGCTGCTTTATTTAAATAAATCCCCGTTTAGGGTAGTTAAGGACCTGATGACGAGGAGAAAAAAAGAAGAATAAGGGTTTTAACGCAAAATAAGATTGCAATACGGGGCGTGGCTCAGTTTGGCTAGAGCGCTTGAATGGGGTTCAAGAGGTCACAGGTTCAAGTCCTGTCGCCCCGACTTAATAAGGTCCAAGCTTGCGTCACTGACGTAAGCTTGCCGGCGGATTCTAACGTTTTAACGGCAATGAAAATTTGCCAAACGGCAGAGACCGGATTTTAAAATCCTGACCCCAGGTCCAGCGGCATGATCATTGATATCTATGGAAGAAAAACGAAGTTCTGTACGCATAGAAAAACCTTTAATGATCAAGTATTTGCCGCAAGGCGGCGATAGGGAAGATTGGAAGGTCGCTTTTGTCAAGAACATAAGCGAAACCGGTTTATTATTCGATACGAACAAGCAGTTCCAATCCGGTGAAAACATACTGCTTATGATTAAAATACCGCTTAAGCCGGACGATTGGATAAAAACGGGAGGGAGCGTAATCGAATCGTTCCCCTTTGTGGGAAAATCCTTTCTGACGCGCCTGAAATTCACCGGCATGGACCAGGAACAGAGGATGCTGATCAAGGATTATGTTTCCTGGTTCCTAAACAATCAGGCGCAAGGCAAATCCCCGGGTTCAGATAACGATAAGAGGAAAGCCGTCCGTATATATAAAAACCTCATAGTAAGTTACGGGGTGCGGAACCATCTGGGCGTCGTGGAAAAATGGGATATCACGACGGTAATTAACTTTAGCAAAACCGGCATGGTTTTTACCAGCGGCTTTGCCTGCAGCGGGACAGTTGATTTTATGGTCAAGCTGCCTTCTCATCCGTATGAGCCGTTTCATATCGGGGGCAGGGTCATAGAATCGAGCCAATTCAAGCTGGCTGATTCCACCATATTAAAAGACACGTTCCTTACGCGCGTGGAATTCATCTATCCGAAAGAGGAATATAAGAAACTTCTTTTTGATTATGTCGATTGGCTTATTAAAAACGATCCAGGTAAGCCTAAAAAGGAGGGTGAGTAAATGAGCTACTCAGGTCCGGAAAAAAGGAAACATCCCAGAGCGGATGGGCGTTTTATCGTTTCTTACAGGGTAATGGAGAATAACGGTAACAACGATATAACCCAAACCAAGAACTTAAGTCTTGGGGGAATGCTGCTTACCACCAACTGCGCCTTTAGCCCGGGAACGAACCTGGCCCTTGAGATACGGCTTCCCTTTGACCCTAATTCCATCATGCTTATCGGCAAAGTTCTGGAATCGAAAGAAATTACCAAAGACGTGATCTACGATACCCGTTTGATGTTCATAGCGATAGACGAAAAACACCGTAAGACAATCGGTGAGACAGTAGGCTATTATATAAAGAACAGGAAAGGCTGATCATGAGAAAGATTAATGTCGGGCTTATCGGATTTGGCAATATAGGTTGCGGGGCTGTAAAAATACTGCAGCAAAGAAAATCCCTGCTTGCTCAAAAGATCGGCATTGAGATTGCCGTCAAAAAGATATGCGACAAAGAGCTGACCCTCAAGAGGGACGTGACAGTAAACAAGGATTGTCTTGTGCGGGAGGCGGACGAGATCATTAACGACCCCCAAATCGATATCGTAGTAGAGCTCATCGGCGGGATCAATCCGGCAAAAGAATTCATCCTGGCGGCGTTAAAAAAAGGAAAACATGTAGTTACCGCCAACAAGGCCCTTCTTGCGGAGCACGGAAATGAACTTTTTTCAGTTGCCAGCGAACGCGGCAAGAATATTTATTTTGAGGCCTCGGTCGGCGCCGGGATACCCATCATAAAATCAATAAAAGAAGGCCTGGTTGCCAATAAATTCAACTCCATCTTCGGCATCGTAAACGGTACCTCCAACTATGTGCTTACGCAGATGTCCAGGGAAAACTGTTCCTTGGCCTCCGCCATCAAATCGGCCAAATTAAAAGGTTTTGCCGAAAAAGACCCGACACTAGATATCGAAGGCATAGACTCCGCGCATAAGCTGGTACTGCTTACTTACCTGGCCTTCGGCAGGATTGTGGCCTTAAAGGATATTTTTATCGAAGGGATATCCCATATATCGGCCTCCGATATTGCCTACGCCAAAGATCTGGGATACGAAATAAAATTACTGGCCATCGTAAAAAAAGAAGGGAATGAGCTGGAGGTACGCGTCCATCCGACATTTCTGCCTTCCGAACACCTTCTTTCTTCGGTGGACGGGGTCTTTAACGCTATCTATGTCTCAAGCGACCTGGCAGGTGAATTGATGTTTTACGGCCCGGGCGCAGGACAGCTCTCGGCGGCCTCGGGAGTCGTTTCGGACATAGTAGATCTGACACAGGACATTAAGGCAGGTTTATTCAGACCCACATTGAATTCTATTGATGATTCCTCAATCAAAGGGCTACGCCAAATAGGAGAATTCGAGAATAAATATTATATCCGCATTATGGCAGTGGATAAACCGGGCGTATTGGCCAAGATATCGGGAATTCTGGCAAAATTTGGAATAAGTATCGCCTCTGTCACACAAAAGGAAAGATTGAAATCCCAGGTTGTCCCGGTAGTAATGGTAACTCACGAAGTAAAGGAAAAAAATCTGCGCGGCGCATTAAAGATGATCGGTAAATTGAGCGATATCAAGGAAAAACCCGTAGCTATAAGGATAGAGGGGGTTTAGTGAAAAGAGATGCATACAGAGGAATAATCAACAGGTACAGGAAACTGCTGCCCGTAAGCGGCAAGACCCCGGTAATAACCCTGAACGAAGGTAACACCCCGTTGATCTATGCGGGCTACCTCAGCAGCCTTGCCGGAAAAAACATGGAGGTTTACCTGAAGTACGAAGGGCTTAATCCTACCGGGTCATTTAAAGACAGGGGAATGACATTAGCCATATCCAAGGCCTGCGAAGAGAACGCCCGTGCCGTTATGTGTGCCTCTACCGGCAACACCTCTGCTTCCAGCGCAGCTTACGCGGCGCGCGCGGGAATGAAATGCATAGTCCTTATTCCTGACGGGGCTATCGCGCTGGGGAAGCTGAGCCAAGCGTTGATCCACGGGGCAAAAGTATTGGCCATAAAAGGGAATTTTGACGCGGCCCTGGACCTGGTAAAGGAGATCACACGGAAATACCCTATAAAACTGGTGAATTCCCTGAATCCTTACCGCATTGAAGGACAAAAAACGGCAAGCTTTGAAATATGCGATTACTTGGGCGAGGCCCCGGATTTTCAAATTATGCCGGTAGGTAATGCCGGCAACATAACTGCTTACTGGAAAGGATATAAACAATATAAAACTTTAGGCTTAAGCGGGAAACTTCCGGTTATGCTTGGTTTCCAAGCTAAGGGGTCCGCTCCGATCGTAAGGAATAAGCCGGTCAAAAACCCTGAAACCATTGCCACCGCCATACGTATCGGTAACCCCGCGAGCTGGAAGACAGCGGTAGAGGCCAGGGATGAATCAAGGGGACTTATCGATATGGTTTCTGATGCAGAGATCCTGCAGGCATATAAAATATTAGCGTGCAAAGAAGGTGTTTTTGCGGAACCTGCCTCGGCAGCTTCCGTAGCCGGTCTGCTAAAACTTATCAAATGCGGTTATTTCAGAAGAAAAAAAGGCAGGATTGTCTGCATACTGACAGGCCATGGCCTAAAAGACCCGGAAAGGGCGATCAAGACGGTAAAGGCTCCAAAGACCATAGCCGCAAAATTAAAATCGATAATTGAAGAAATCGGCTACTGACAAAAGAATACTGATCACCGCCGGTTCCAGCTGGGTTGCGCTTGACAAAGTAAGGATAATCGGCAATACCGCTTCCGGGAAAACCGGACTGATACTGGCAGAAAAACTCAAAAATTCCGGGGCTAAGGTTACCCTCTTGCTTGGCCCGGGAGAATTCTCTAATGTAAGGATTCCGGGAGTAAAGACAATCAGCTTTAGGTATTTCCCGGAGTTAAAGAGTCTTCTAAGCAGAGAGATTAAAAAAAAGGCGTACTCCGCGGTTATCCATGCCGCCGCCGTTTCGGATTACCGTCCCGGCAAGGCTATCCCGTACAAGGTCAGCTCGCAGCTCAACAGGTGGAAAATCATCCTTGTGCCTACGGAGAAGCTGATTGACAGCTTAAAAAAATACTCTCCCGGCCTGATCGCGGTCGGATTCAAATTTGAGCCCGATGCAAAAAAGGCGAAACTGCTCGAAGAAGGCGCCAGTTTACTGAAAAGATCAAATTTGGATATGGTAGTTGCCAACTCCAGCAGGAATGGCGCCTATCAGGCTTATATCCTTGACA
>JAQUKF010000087.1 GCA_028719265.1 Candidatus Omnitrophota bacterium | reverse complement strand
GAGGATCTTCTCCGTGGATAATCGCCCTGGCTTCTTTATTTTCTGTTGCCTCAAAGCATTTGATTTGTTTCAGGGGCAGGCATATTTTTAACCCGGCGGCATTCGGAGTGTTCTTAAGCGCCATTTTCTTCGGGGCAGAGACCGGCTGGTCGGGTACGTTTCTTTGGTATATTCTCCTGCCCGCAGGTCTTTATTTCGCTTACCGGGTGGCTAGGCTGGAGGTGATCGCAGGATATGCCTTAGGGGCCCTGGGTTTGTTCGGGTTTCAGGCGCTATCGGATAATATCCCGTTGATAAATATTTTCGGCTACCTCAGCTACTTCTTTATTTTTATAATGTTGATCGAACCCAAGACTACTCCTATAAGGCCCCTGGCAAAAGTGATCTTTGGGTTTGGGGTGGCCTGCCTGATCTTTGTTTTTATCCAGATTGGTTCCAGGTTTGACCACGAACTGGCCGCCCTTCTGGTTTTCAATATTTCTGTGCCGTTATTGAACAGGATCCCGGAGAGGAGGAATTTATGAAGAAGAAGATTTTGCTGTCCCTGCTTTTTGTTTGTCTGGTTTTTGTCCCCTTTGCCTATGCCCATCCCCCAAAAGATATCGAGATCTCATATGATCCGGCTACGAAGATGTTGACCGCGCTCATCCTGCATGATACGAGCAACCCGTCAGGTCATTACATCAAGAGGGTTGACGTCGGATTAAACGGCAAGGAGATAATCCGGGAGGAGATATCCAAACAGGATAACAATAATTTCCAGAAGGTCATATATTTCATCCCCGACGTAAAAGCAGGGGATAAGCTTTCTGTCGAGGGGTATTGCAGCGTTAGCGGAAAGCTTGAGCGGGAGATAACCGCCGAGTAGGCACTTTTGCCGGCGGCAAATTTCTTAAGATAATTAGAGCAAAAAGCAGTTGCCATCTTGCTTACTTTGTTGTATCTTAATATCAAAGGCATTGACATAGGGCCGACCCCGCCTGCCTTCATCAGTAAGAACATCCTTGCGGCCCTGCAGCAAAGGTTCGATCTGCGCCCGATCAGCACGCCCGGCGAAGATCCAAAGAAGATTTTAAACAAACAGGAGGGAGTATGGCAGACTTTAGGGATTTATTGCAGGAGGCAGACTGGAAGGCCGAAAAGCACGTTCCGGTCATCGAATGCCCGGAAAAAATAAAGAAGGGAGATTCTTTAAAGTTGGATGTGAGCGTAGGCAAACAGATATCTCATCCCAATACTACCGAGCACCATATCAGGTCTATCGAGCTGTATTTCCTGCCATCCGGGGAGAAGTTCCCATATCAGGTGGCAAGATTTGAATTTAGCGCGCACGGAGAATCCGTGCAAGGACCGAATACCAGTACGGTTTTTTCCGAGCCGAAGATCAGCGCCTGTTTTAAGACTGAAAAAGGCGGGACAATCGCGGCAATCGCCTATTGCAATATACACGGGATTTGGAAGAGCGAGAAGGATGTGATCGTAGGTTAACGCTGTATTAAAAAAGGAGGTTAATATGCCTATGGCAAACGGCGGGTCATTAATGGCTATCGTGCCGATTTCTTTTTTCCTGACGGTGAGCTTCTTTGTGCTTTTTGCCCTGCGTAAGGTAACGGACAAGTGGTTAAAGGTGATTGGTTATACGGCGGTCAGCCTGCTTTTACTGGCCTCGTTGGTTGTTTTTGCGGAGGCGGTTGTGGGCTCGGTAAAGGGTTTTGGTATGGCTAGATGTCCGTCGATGGGTAAGATGAGAAAACACGGCATGGGGCAGATGATGGGTAACAAGAATATGCCGGGGATGCCCATGCCTGCAAGGGATCTCCCTTCCGGGAAATAAGCCAAAATATATTAAAATAAGAGGCGCAGATGAATAAATATAAATGTTTGGTATGTGGTTACATCTATGACCCTCAAGCCGGGGATCCTGACAACGGTATCGCCCCCGGGACCGCCTTTGAGGATCTTCCGGATTCTTGGGTTTGTCCCGAATGCGGGGTAGGCAAGGATCAGTTTGAGAAAATAGGTTAGAGGCCGACGATGTCAGGGATTGTTACTTTTAAAGGAGAGCGTCTTCATTTGACCGGAAGGCAGGTGAAGGTCGGCAAGCGCGCTCCCGATTTCAGGCTGATCTCCCAGGATTTAAGAGAGGTGAGTTTGTCCGATTTTGAGGGGAAGGTCAAGGTGATAAACTTCTTCCCTTCATTGGACACCCCGGTTTGCGACCTGCAGGTAAAGGAATTCAACCGGAAGGCAGCCGGGCTTTCAGCCGACGTCGTGATTATCGGTATAAGTAAAGACCTTCCCTTTGCCCAGGCTAGGTTCTGTTCGGCGAATGAAATAAAGAACGAGGTTGTGCTCTCGGATTACAGATTTTCCTCATTTGGTTTAAATTACGGATTCCTGGTTAAAGAGCTTAACCTTCTTGCCCGTGGGACGCTGATAATCGACAAAGGGCGCAAGATCAGGTATATACAGCTGGTAGAAGAGATAACCCGCTCCGTGGATTTTGAGGCGGTATTCGATAAACTGCAAGAGGTGCTTGAAGGTTCTATCCAGGGATAATATGCCGGTAGAGGTCAATGTCAGGATAAAAGAGGTTATCCAGCGTAATCATAACGTCAAGAGTTTCCGTCTGGAAATCAACGACTGGCTGGATTTTAAGGCCGGGCAATTCCTTATGGTTACGCTCAAGGATGACCCGGCTTTAAGCCGGTATCTTTCTATCTCCAGTTCGCCGACCGAAAAATGCTATTTGGAGTTTACCAAGAAGTTGACTCAAAGCGATTTTTCCGCATCCCTGAACGGTCTTAAGCCGGGAGACTCGGTAAAGATAAAGTATCCCATGGGGCAATTTGTCCTGGATGAATCCGCGCAGAAAGCAGCCTTTTTGTCCGGAGGCATAGGGATAACCCCCATAAGAAGTATCTGCAAGTACGTGGTTGATAAAAATACCGGCACGGATATCGTACTGGTCTATTCCAACCGCTCTATACGGGACATAGTCTTTAAGGAAGATTTTTCCGCCATGTCAAGCGCCTATCCCTTGTTGAGGGTAGCACATGTATTATGCGAAGCGGAAAAGGGTTTTAAATGTACCGTTGGACAGATTAACGCCGGCGTAATCAAGAATGAGATCCCGGATTACCCGGAAAGGAAATTCTATCTCTGCGGACCCCCGCAGATGGTCGAGGCAATGCGTAATATCTTGACCGGGCAATTGGGTTTAAACGGCGAAAAAGTTGTTACTGAAAATTTCCAGGGTTATTAGGAGGTTACGATGGCTGCCATAGAAATATTACCGGGGATATATTCGGTCGGCGCGGTAGACTGGAATGTGCGTAATTTTCACGGCCATACATATACCACGCAGAGGGGCTCAAGCTATAATTCTTATCTTATAGTGGATGAAAAAACAGCGCTCGTAGATACTGTTTATGGTCCTTTCAGCCTGGAACTGCTCGAGAATATCAGAGAGATCGTTCCCGTGGAAAAAATAGATTACATTATCGCCAATCACGTCGAAACGGACCACTCGGGAGCCTTGCCTGCCCTTATGGAGCTATGCCCCCGTGCGAAGATAATTGGTACCGCCAGGTGCAAAGAAGGGCTTTACAAGAATTACTATGGGGAGTGGGATTTCCGGGAGGTAAAAAGCGGGGATGAGTTGAGCCTGGGCAGGCGTACGCTTGTTTTTCTCGAGGCCCCGATGATACATTGGCCGGACAGCATGTTTACTTACTGCCGGCAGGACTGCCTGCTTATGCCCAATGACGCTTTCGGCCAGCATTATGCGACAAGCCTGAGGTTTGACGATCAGGTTGATCAGTGCAGCCTTATGGATGAGGCGGAAAAGTATTATGCAAACATCCTTTGGCCGCTTGGTCCCGTAATCCTTAAAAAGATCGAAGAGGTACAGAGATCTGGTATCCCCATAAAAATGATCGCTCCCAGCCATGGGGTCATCTGGCGCAGGGACCCGGGTAGAATAATAAATTCTTATATTTCCTGGGCGCAGGGAAAGACGGAGAAAAAGGCTGTAATCGCTTATGAAACCATGTGGGGGGCTACCGAGAAGATGGCCCGCAAGATCGCCGAAGGTATAATTTCCGCAGGCGTTGAAGTAAAGCTTTATAATGTTGCCGAGACGGACCGCACCGAAATAATCACACGCATGCTTACCTCCCGGGGTTTCCTATTCGGTTCATCCACCCACGATAACGATATGCTGCCGAATATCGCCGCCTTCCTGGAGATAGTCAAGGGGTTGAGGCCTAAAGGGAGGCTGGCCGCCTTTTTTGGCTCTTACGGCTGGGCCGGAGGAGCGGTAAAGGAAATGCGGGAGATACTTAAGGACAGCGGGATGGAATTCCAATCATCCGGTATATCGGTAAAATATGTTCCCGATAAAGATGAGCTAAAGGCCTGTTTTGAATTCGGAAAGCAATTTGCCAAACTTTTAGACTAAAATGACTAAGCAGATTCCTGTGCCGATAGCGGATTTTTTGCGCAACCAGGGTTTTGTAATAGTGTCATCGATAGACGAAAACGGCTTCCCGCATGTTTCCTGTAAAGATATAGTAAGGGTTGATCCTCTCGGCCAAATATACCTGATCGATGTGCAT
>JAQUKF010000086.1:2776-4663 GCA_028719265.1 Candidatus Omnitrophota bacterium | reverse complement strand
GGTTTACTTCAAAGAGCTCAAACCCCTGATGGAGCACATCCGCAGGCACGTGGATGAGCTGGAGTGCGTAGTACCGGATGATACCTGGGACCTGCCCAAATACAGGGAGATGTTGTTTATTAAATAGGAGTATGCGCGCCTCTAAACAAGGCGCGCATCTTTATTAACGGCAGTGCTTAATATCTATACAAAAGATGATTGATGACGAGGCAAAAGCAATAGAAAAAGCGCTTTTGGAATTGGACCGTATCTTCCTGAAAGGGAAGGAGGGCAAGATTTATCACATAATGCTGGACGCGCTGGATAAATCTTTGATCACCAATACCTTGATAATCACCTTTGGCAACCAGATAAAGGCAGCCAGATTATTAGGTATAAATAGGAATACATTGCGCGCCAAAATCAAGAAGCTGGGTATTTCTTTAGATGAGGTAAAAACATGAGGACCCAAGGATTATATGATCCTGCCTTTGAACACGATGCATGCGGGGTGGGGTTTGTCTGCAATATAAAAGGCCGGAAATCCAACACCATAGTAAAACAAGGTATCGAGGTGCTATACCGTCTTTCACACCGCGGGGCAGTAGGTGCTGACCCTAAGACCGGCGATGGGGCGGGGATCCTTATACAGATACCTCACGATTTTCTTAAACAGCGTGCACAAAGCATTGATCTGCCGGACCAGGGAGAATACGGCGCAGGATTGGTTTTTCTGCCGCAGGATGCCGGAGAACGCAGTTTTTGCAAGGAGGTGTTCGAAAGGACGATTGAAGAAGAAGGACAGTCGGTCCTTGGTTGGCGCGGCGTTCCGATAGACGATTCGGGAATAGGGCTTGGGGCCAAGCATACGCAGCCCGTTTTTGAACAAATATTCATCAGAAGGAACAGTACTGTTAAAGACGAGATGTCCTTTGAAAGGAAGCTCTATGTTATCAGAAGGCGCATAGAGAATATTATACTTAAATCAGAGCTGGGACAGAAAAACTCTTTTTATGTAACCAATCTCTCCTGCCGTACGCTGTCTTATAAAGGGTTGCTTATGCCTGAACAGATCGATGATTTCTTTCCTGACCTGAAAGATGAGAGTATAAAGAGCGCGCTTTGTCTTGTGCACTCGCGTTATTCCACAAATACCTTTCCCACCTGGAACCTGGCCCAGCCTTTCAGGTTCCTGGCGCATAACGGCGAGATCAATACCCTGCGTGGTAATATTAACGGGGTCAGGGCCAGAGAGAGGATGCTTGCCAGCAAATTGTTCGGCCCGGACATAGAAAAACTTAAGCCAATTATCGTGGAAGGCGGAAGCGATTCAGCGGCGCTGGATAATTTGTTCGAACTCCTGGTTTTATCCGGGAGGTCCTTAGAGCATGCCATGATGATGCTTATTCCCGCAGCCTGGGAGCGCGATAAACTTATGGGCCGGGAGCTCAGTGATTTTTATAAATACCACGCTTGTTTCATGGAACCATGGGACGGCCCGGCGGCCGTAGCTTTTACGGACGGCAAGAATATCGGGGCTATCCTGGACAGGAACGGCTTGCGTCCGGCGCGTTATATTGTAACCAAGAATGACTTTGTCGTAATGGCATCCGAGGTTGGGGTATTGGATATCGATCCTGGCGATATCAAGGTTTCCGGCAGGCTTGAGCCGGGGAAGATGTTTTTTATCGATACCGGGTCAGGGCGAATAATTGAAGATTCCGAGATCAAGCGGGTTGTCTCCGGGCGCTCTGCTTACGGGAAATGGAACAAAGAAGGGATGGTTGACCTGGATAAGCTTCCCGCAGGCAGGGAGGCTAAGGTTAAAAAGCCCCGGAAGTTATTGGAAGAGCTAAAGGCATTTGGATATTCCAGGGAAGATATGAAGATGATCATAAGGCCTATGGC
>JAQUKF010000086.1:0-2676 GCA_028719265.1 Candidatus Omnitrophota bacterium | reverse complement strand
TGGTTGACCTGGATAAGCTTCCCGCAGGCAGGGAGGCTAAGGTTAAAAAGCCCCGGAAGTTATTGGAAGAGCTAAAGGCATTTGGATATTCCAGGGAAGATATGAAGATGATCATAAGGCCTATGGCCGAGGAGGCCAAGGAGCCCATAGGTTCTATGGGGAGCGATACTCCGCACGCGTTTTTATCCTCCAGGCCCCAGATGCTTTACACCTATTTCAAACAGCTCTTTGCGCAGGTTACCAATCCCCCGATAGATTCCATCAGAGAGAAGCTTGTGATGAGCCTGGAAAGCTTCATTGGACCGGAGCAGAATATTCTGGAGGAGGGCGCCAGACACTGCCATAAGCTTAGAGTAGGCAACCCTATATTGACAAATTCTGAATTCAGAAAGATCCGCAGTATCGACATAAACAGCTTCAAATCTAAGGTGATAAGTATAGTTTTTAAGGCTGCGGAAGGAAGAAAGGGTTTTGTTTCTTTCCTGGAGCGGGTGTGCGCGGAGGCGGAACGCGCGATCGAACACGGATATTCCTTTATCATCATAAGCGACCGCGGGGCGGATAACCGCAATATCGCCTTGCCCGCGCTTTTGGCAACGAGCGCGATACATCAGCATTTGTTGAGGAAGACTATGCGTTCGCAGGCAGCCTTGATCGTAGAAAGCGCAGAGCCCAGAGAGGTGCACCATCTCGCCCTGCTTTTTGGTTATGGCGCTGATTGCGTCAACCCCTACCTGGCTTACGATGCAGTAGAATACCTTGTCGATGGAAAAGAGGTAAAGGCAGATCATAAGACCGCGTTAAAAAATTACAACAAGGCTTTATCCGACGGAATATTAAAAATACTTTCTAAAATGGGCATATCCACCCTGCGCAGTTATCGCGGGGCGCAGATATTCGAGGCCCTGGGTTTAAACGGGGAGTTCATAGAGAGATATTTTACCGGCACCGTATCACGTATCGGAGGAGCAGGACTTGAAGAGATAATTGAAGAGACCATAGAGAGGCACGGGCAGGCTTATCCGGGAGGAGAAACAGGGGATATTTATTTGCCCAGCGGCGGAGTGTATCAATGGAAGAAAGACGGGGAGTTCCATCTTTGGAATCCCGAAAGCATATCCGCTCTTCAGGATGCCAGCCGCAACGCGGATTATAAACGATACAGAGAATTCGCGGAGCTTATCAATAACCAATCCAATAATCCGGCTACTTTAAGGAGTTTGCTCAAATTCAAGAAGACAGATCCTGTTCCGCTTGATGAAGTTGAGCCTGCCGGCAATATCCTGAAACGTTTTGTTACCGGGGCGATGAGCTTTGGATCAATAAGTGCGGCTGCGCATGAGACGATCGCTATCGCCATGAACCGCATAGGGGGAAAATCCAATACCGGAGAGGGAGGGGAAGATCCGAGCAGATTCATTCCCTTGCCCAATGGTGATTCCAGGAGGAGCGCAATAAAGCAGGTTGCCTCCGGCAGGTTCGGCGTGACTATCAATTATCTGGTCAACTCCGACGAAATACAGATCAAGATTTCTCAAGGAGCTAAACCCGGAGAGGGAGGGCAGCTGCCGGGTCACAAGGTAAGCGGGATAATTGCCAAGACCAGATATACGACCCCGGGGGTTACGCTGATATCCCCTCCTCCTCATCATGACATATATTCGATAGAGGACCTTGCCCAGTTGATATTCGATCTAAAGAATGCCAATCCTGAGGCCAGGGTAAGCGTAAAGCTTGTTTCCGAAGTGGGCGTGGGTACTGTTGCCGCCGGAGTAGCCAAGGGTCATGCGGATATGATACTTATTTCCGGAGGCGACGGCGGAACCGGCGCTTCTCCCAGGAGTTCGATAAGATATGCCGGTCTTCCCTGGGAATTGGGGATTTCCGAGACGCACCAGACGTTATTGCTCAATAACCTGCGTTCGAGGGTTCGTTTGCAGGCCGACGGACAGATGCGTACCGGACGGGATGTGGCGATCGCGGCCCTCTTGGGTGCCGAAGAATACGGTTTTTGCTCCGCGATCCTGGTGGTAAGCGGCTGCGTGATGCTTAGACATTGTCATCTTAATAATTGTTCGCTTGGCGTGGCTACGCAGGATGACATTTTGCAGAAGAGGTTCAGCGGAAGGCCTGAATATATCGTAAACTATCTTAGCTTTGTGGTCGCCGAGCTGCGCGAGATTATGGCCAGCCTTGGATTGAGGACGATAGACGAGATGATCGGCAGGACCGACCTGTTGGAATTAGACCGTCAGATCGTTCCTCCAAAAGCAAAAGGCATAGATTGTTCAAGAATGCTTTACCGCCCGGAGCTCCCCGATGATATCGGCCGTTACTGTAAAGTCAAGCAGGACAGCGGGCTGGATTCGGTCCTTGACAGAAAGCTGATCAGTCTATGGAGTGATTGTGTGGTCAGGGGCGAGCCGGTAAAGATATCCCTTGGGATCAATAATACCAATAGAGCCACAGGCGCGATGTTGAGCGGCGAGGTTTGCAAGAAATGCGGGGACGGTGTCCTGCTGGATGATTCAATATTTTGCAAGTTCAAAGGGATAGCCGGGCAGAGCTTCGGGGCTTTCCTGGCCAAGGGGATTACCTTTGAATTGGAGGGGATGGCCAATGATTATGTCGGCAAGGGCATTTCCGGAGGCAAGATAATTGTTTATCCCGACCGCT
>JAQUKF010000085.1 GCA_028719265.1 Candidatus Omnitrophota bacterium | reverse complement strand
ACCTCATCTATTTTTCTGGCCTGCAATATACGCATTGCCTCTGCGGCCAGCATATCCTTATTGACGACCGCCGGGTTCCTGGTCATCACATCCTTGATCGCCCTCTTCGCCAGGTTTCCATCCGTCTCCAGGTGACGACGGAGGTCTCCATCGGTAAATATCCCTTTTAATTTCCCCTGCTTATCCACGACCGTAGCCGAACCTGCCCTGGCGCGGGTAATCGCGCAGAGGACCTGGGAGACCTTTTTGTTCTCATCTACCACGGCGTTTGCCTGTGCCCGGCGCATTATATCCTCAACCCTCAAGAGCAGTCTCCTGCCCAAGGCCCCTCCGGGATGGAAGAACGCAAAATCCTTTTCTTTAAAACCTTTCAGCTCCAATAGGCAAACCGCCAGGGCATCGGCCATCGCCAGGGTAGCGGTAGTCGAAGCCGTGGGAGCCAGGCCTAACGGGCAAGCTTCCTTTTTCACGGAAACATCCAGCACTACATCGCTGTACCTGGCAAGCACGGATTTTAAATTGCCGGTAAGGGATATTATCGGCGAACCTATCTTTTTCAATATAGGAAGGAGCTGTTTCATCTCCTCGGTAGAACCGCTGTTGGAAAGTATGATCACTATATCTTCGGCGGTAACCCTGCCCAGATCGCCATGGATCGCCTCGGCGGTATGCAGGAACAGGCTGGGGGTGCCGGTAGAGGCAAGTGTCGCCGAGAACTTCTGCGCTATGATACCGGTTTTGCCCATGCCGCTGACTACCACCCTCCCCCTGCTCTTAAGGATAAGCTCGACGGCCTTAAGGAAGCCCTTATCCAGCCTCCCCTTCAAAAGCCTCACCGCCTCCGCCTCAATTTCCAAGACCTCTTTCGCCCGCTTGATTACATTGATTTTCATAACACGCTCTCTATCTTTTTAATCTGCTTTAACAGGTCCTGCAGTTCCTTGAAATTGATCATATTCGCCCCGTCGCAAGGAGCCGTTCCGGGATTGGCATGCACCTCCAGGAAAAGCCCGTCGCATCCAAATGCCGCCGCCGCGCGGGAGAGCCCGGCGACGAATTCGCTCTGCCCCCCGGAACAATTCCCTTTGCCCCCGGGAAGCTGCACGCTGTGAGTGGCGTCATAAATTACCGGATAACCTAATTTGCGCATGATCAAAAGGCTGCGGTAATCGGTAACCAGGTTATTATACCCGAAGCTTACGCCCCTTTCCGTGATCAGTATCTTTTTATTGCCGGTAGATTCGACCTTCTTGATTATCGGTGCGATATCCCAGGGGGCGAGGAACTGGCCCTTTTTTATGTTTACCACCTTGCCGGTCCTCGCCGCGGCCAAAACGAAATCCGTCTGGCGGCATAAAAACGCCGGTATCTGTATAATATCCAGCACCCTGGATACCTCTTCCATATCCTGCGCGCAATGCACGTCGCTTAAAACAGGCACATTCAAGCGCTGTTTTACTTTCTTTAAGATCGCCAGCCCCTTCTTTATCCCCGGCCCGCGGTAAGAATCCCCGGAAAGTCTATTGGCCTTATCAAAACTGGACTTGAATATGAAAGGCACGCCTGCCGAAGATGCGATAGACTTGATCCTGCCTGCTGCCTCAAGACAGGAGCTTTCGGATTCGATAACGCAAGGTCCGGCAATAAGCACAAGCGGGGATTTATCCCCGAATTTTATGTTACCAACGGTCACCTGACGCATCAGCTCGCCCCCTTTTGCAGTAACACCTTCAACCTTTCCAGGTCTTCGGGAGTATCTATGCTTATAGTATCGATTTTCGTTTCAATCATCTTGATCTTGAAACCTTCGGATAAGACACGCAATTGCTCCAGCTTCTCCGTTCTCTCAAGATAGGAGACGGGGAGGTTCTTATAAGTAAACAGGAAATCTTTCGTATAGGCGTAGAGGCCTATGTGCTTATAATAGGTGGCCTCTTTCAGGTCGGAGTTAGGCGCCAGGTACGGTATGGGCGCGCGGGAAAAATAGAGCGCCAGGTCGTTCTTGCCCACCACCACCTTGACCACATTCGGGTCGGCCGCTTCCGCCGGGTCGTCTATCTTCCTCATGATCGTAGCCATGCTTAAAGAACTGTCTCCTAACAAGGCGCGCGCGGCGCTGTCAATCATCATCGGATCGATCAAAGGCTCATCACCCTGTATATTGACTACCACTTTTACATCCAGCGGGTTGACCACCTCGCTGATCCTGTCGGTGCCACAAGCGTGCTCCCTGGATGTCATTACCGTCTTAGCCCCGAAGCCGGAGGCGACCTTCTGTACCATCTCATCATCACAGGCAATGACCAATTCATCCAGTATGCGGCTTGCCTTAGCCCTCTCCCATACATGCTGCAGCATGGGCTTACCCATAATGTCAACCAGCACCTTCCCCCTGAATCTGGAAGATGAATACCTGGCAGGAATAACCCCGATCACATCCATTTTATCTTATCCTCTCTAAAAGTTCACGGCAGCTCGTCACCGCCGTCCCCAGCTTGCCTACAACGATACCCGCGGCAAAATTCGCGATATGCGCCGCCTCCAATTTTGAAGCCCCCGCGCAAAGGGCCAGGGTGAAACTGCTGATTACCGTATCCCCCGCCCCCGACACATCAAAAACCTCCTGTGCTACGGTCGGGATGTGCTTATTTTTTCCTTTCTCGAACAACCACATCCCGCTTTCCCCAAGCGTAATCAGAAAGCTATCCAGGCGCAAATAATCCAATATCGCCTCCCCCGCCTTTACCACATCGCCGTCCATAAGCAAACATTCTTTGTAGATCTTAAACATATTCCCGCGGTCATTCATCTTAAGGTATCTTATGGCATTCTGGGCCTCTTTGCGGTTAGGGGTAATGCAGGTAGCGTATTTATAGCAGTCGAAATTATTCTCTTTAGGGTCAACGGTTACTATCTTCTTAAGATCCCTGGCCTTCTTAATGATATCCCTGGTCAATTCCCGGTCAAGCAGCCCCTTCCCGTAATCTTCAACGATAACAGCGTCGTACTTTTTTATGTTATCACCTAGGTATCTGAAAAGCCTCGTTTTTATATCCCGGCAGATACTGTGCACGTCCTCCCAATCAACCCTTACCACCTGCTGGTGGCCGGCAATAATCCTTGTCTTAAGGGTGGTTTTTCTGCTCTCTTCGAAAAATACGCCCTTGATATCTATGCTCAGTTTCCTGGCCTGGCGCCGGAACATTTCCGTTGCGGGGTCCTCCCTGTTGCCCAATACCCCGCACAAGGTTACCTTCGCGCCCAAGGCGCTGATATTATAAGCGACATTTGCCGCTCCCCCGGGCACGTATTTCCTCCTGCTTGCGCAGACAACCGGCACCGGCGCTTCGGGAGAAACCCTGTCCACATCCCCCCAGATATACTGATCAAGGATCAGGTCACCGACGACCAGTATCCTGGCCTTATGAAACTTGGAAATTATATTCTTCAGGTTCTTCATCCCGCACCTTCTTTATGTCTATTGACCCGAAACCTGCTTCTTAAAACTTGCCCCGAAAGATCAAAAAAGCATCCTGGCTTACTATTAATTTTGAATTCCCCGGCTCCTCTTCGAATCCAAATATATCGAAGGTGCGGGATTCATATCTTCTCGATCACCGCCTGCGCCAGGAGGGGGAGCATTATCTCGTGATGCCCGATAATGTAATATCCCCTGCCGCCCTGTTCCGTAGGACGGCTGACCACATTCTGCGCAGGACGGTACTGATAAAGCATATCAAAGGTTGCGGCGGTAAAATCCTTCACCTTGCTGCCGAGGTTGCGCGCCAGGTTGAACGCTTTCAGGAATACCTCCGGCAGGAGCACGGCCGAGCCGAAATTCAAAACCACCCCTCCCTGATTTAATAAAGCGATGCGTTCGACCAACGTATGGAAATCGCATAAAGACCCCTCGGCGGTGGCGGCGGCGTCAAAAGAAGGATGCTGATGTATGATGTCCGTGCCGATCCCCACGAAAACGCACACCGGTACATTGTATTTATAGGCGTTATAAAGCAGGCTTAGTTTCTTATGCGGCAGGTTTTCCTCGCGTATCATCCTTCCTACCGATACCCCCAACCCTAAACCTTCTCCGACGCCATCCTTAACCGCCTGGTTGATGAGATCCGCCGTCTCCCTGCCCATGCCAAAGCTGCCGTCTTTAAGGTTTGCCGCGACATCTTCTGAGGTTTTCCCCTGGAAGGCGATCTCGAAATCATGGATAATTCCTGCGCCGTTAAGGCAGATACAATTGATCACCCTCCTCCTGATCAACTCGATAAGCACCGGGTTAAGCCCGCACTTTATCACGTGCGCCCCGCACATAAAGATCACCGATCTTTTCTTCTTTTTAGCCGAAACGATATCCGCGGTAACCTGCCGGAGATCCCTGGCTTTAAGGATATCCGGGAGGGCATTCATGAAACCGCAAAAACTCCTGGATTTCTCCGGAATAAGCGCAAAATCCCCCTTCTTTACCTTGCTTAGGCGACTTTTTATGGAGTATCTCTTCACTTTCTTTAAGTCAATCATAGGAGAAGATTTTAGCACAATCCGGGAGGTAATTCAAAAGAAATATTTCCCTGTTAGAAGCTGTAGCGCAGGCGCATGAAGATGTTCTTGTTCTTCCTCATCTGGCCGAAATCCGTATAGTCATCCTCTCCCCAGGGGATATTCAGTCCGCCGGTGAGTTTCCA
>JAQUKF010000084.1 GCA_028719265.1 Candidatus Omnitrophota bacterium | reverse complement strand
CAGATCATGCTCGAGGTAGAGATGCTCGATGTGAGCAAAAATGCCATTGATAAACTCGGCATGGAGTTTGGGCAGACACCCTTTACCGCTTATTTGTACGGGGCATCCGCGGCCATGGGGTTTCCTTTCGGGAGCTGGGGCAAGATTTTTGACGCCGGGGACGGCAGCTTGAGTATCAACCCCGGATCGGTGAATGATGAAGGAGTAGCTACGGGCAGCCCTTATACTATGCAGCTTGATTTCTTGAAGACCCAGTCGGATACTAAAGTGCTGGCCAGACCGAGGATTATGACGTTGAATAACGAGACCGCGGAAATCAAGATTACTACCAATGAAGCGATTGGAGAGATTACCGATACAGAAGGACAGGGCACGGCTTCCTCGACTACAACCAGCGCCGAGAGGGTGGAGACGGGAGTCTCCTTGAGGGTTACCCCGCAGATTAACTCGGATAACGGGGAGATCACCATGTTTATATATCCTTCGGTGAAGGATGCCACCACGAGCACTTTCAACGCTTCTTATAAGGACCCCGAGGAGCGTTCGACAAAGTCGATAATCAGGGTAAGGGACGGGGAAACCGTGGTTATCGGCGGATTGATACGCCACGATAAATCCGAGACGATAACCAAGCTTCCCTTCCTGGGGGATATTCCCCTGGTCGGGGCAATGTTCAGGCATAAGAATAAAGATAAAGACAGGGAGCGGGAACTTCTGGTTTTTATCACTCCCCGTATAATCAAAAGCGGGCAGGCGGACAGCTTGGAACAGATGAAAAGGTTTACCCTGCCGATAAGGGAGCAAAGCGCGGTTGCCCATGTGAACCGTGAGTATTTGATCAATACCAGTTTGAATAATTTCGATAAAAAACGGTAAAAATGGCAAGTGACGGTAAATATCTAAGACTAGGCGAGCTTCTTATAAGAGAGGGCTTGATTACCTCAAGCCAGCTGGAGAAGGCTATAAGCGTCCAGAGGCAGGAATCCGGGCGCCTGGGGGAGATTTTGATCAAGCTCGGGATGGTCAAAGAAGAACAGCTGGTGGCCGTCCTGGGAAAACAGCTGAACATACCGTTCTTCACCCTGGGTACGGGGATGTTAAAACCTACAGCCGGCCAGGGGCTTGAGCATCTCATCCTTCAGGAGTTTGCTTTCAAGAACTTCGTATTGCCGCTTTCGCGCACCTTCCGTTCTCTTACTGTGGCAATGTTCGATCCCCTCGACTTCATTCTTATCGACAATTTGAAAAAACTGACGGGTTGCGAGATTAATCCCGTTATTGCCACAAGGGCCGATATAAAGAAGGCTATAGAAGAATTCTACGGTAAGTCTGCAATGCTTCGGGATGCGGTGGAATCAAGCTACAATATCAGCACCGCCGCGCAGGAGACTTCCGATGATATGGGGCAGGAGCTTAGCCTGGATAAATTGATCGCCCGGGCGGAAGAGGCGCCCGTAGTCAAAATAGTGGACTTGATTATACGCCAGGCCATAGAAGAAGGAGCCTCGGATATCCATATCGAACCGTTCAAGGACAGGATTTCCTTGAGATACCGCATAGACGGAAGACTTTGTGAAATTCCTCCTCCTGCTAAACATCTTCATCTGCCTATTGTTTCCCGCGTGAAGATCCTGGCAAAGATGGATATTGCGGAAAAACGCCTGCCTCAGGACGGCGCGATCCTGGTGCGTATCAATGACAGGGCGATAGACATACGTGTTTCTATCATCCCTACGATTTACGGGGAAAAAGCGGTTATGAGGATTCTTGACCGCGGCAATAAAGTGCTGGACCTGAATTCCGCAGGATTCGACGCGAAACAGCTCGAAAACATAAGAAAGGCGATCAGTATGCCGTACGGGCTGATTTTTATTACCGGCCCCACCGGAAGCGGAAAGTCCACGACTCTTTATGCAGTGTTAAGCGAAATCAAGAACGCCACCAAGAATATAGTGACTGTCGAGGACCCGGTGGAATACAAGATGGATGGGATCAACCAGGTCCAGATTAAACCGGAGGTAGGGCTTACCTTCGCGTCGGCCTTGCGCAGTTTCTTGCGCCAGGACCCGGATATCATGATGGTAGGAGAGGTCAGGGACCTGGAGACGGCGCAAATTTGCATACGTTCCGCCCTTACCGGGCACCTGGTCCTCTCTACTCTGCATACAAACGACGCACCTTCTGCGGCAAACCGTTTGATGGATATCGGCGTCGAGCCCTATATGCTTGCCCCTTCGCTTCTTTTGGTCATTGCCCAGAGGCTGGTAAGGAAACTCTGCCCGGAATGCAAGGAGGCTTATGAGCCTACGCCTGACCAGCTAAAGGGTGCGAATATCAAGTCTGATTTGATTTACCGGCATAAAGGATGCTCCAAATGCAATAACAGCGGATACAAGGGGAGGACCAATATTTGCGAAGTAATGCCTTGCACCTTGGAAATACAGAATTTGATTAATCAAAGAGCCCCTTATCAGAAAATAAGAGAAGTGGCGCGCGAGGCCGGGATGCAGACGCTTTATGAATCAGGGATAAAGAAGGTAGAGGCGGGGATAACTTCGCTGGAAGAAGTCTTTTCTGTTACATTAGGGGCAGAATAATGTCGAAGTACTACTATATCGCCAGGAATCATTCGGGGAATAAAGAGACGGGCACCGAAGAGGGGTCGAATCAGGAAGAAGTAGTATCCAAGATTCAGGCTAGGGGTCTGATTGTAGTTAGTGTCATACCCGAGAGAGCTGATACTATTGATAATGGTCCGGTCAAGGTAAACGTAAAGCCAAAATTTAAACAGAAGCGCGATAGGATTACAGGCGCGGATCTTACTTTATTCTGCAGGCAGCTTTCTACTCTTTTGGGAGCGGGCGTCACAATACTTAAAAGTCTTGATATTATCGCCAAGCAGGTAGTCAGCAGGAGGCTTTATGCGGTTGTCCTGGACCTGCAAAAGAATATGGAGGCGGGTTTAAGTTTTCATGAGGCAATGGTCAAACATCCCAAGGTGTTTTCCGATCTCTGGGTGAATCTCGTGGAGAGCGGCGAGGCAAGCGGCAACCTGGCCGTAGTTTTAAGCCGCCTGGCAACTTACCTGGAAAGGGATGCGGAGTTCAGGGGGAAAATTATTTCCGCTTTGATATATCCAACGATCCTTTTGTCTGCTGGTATAGGCGCCTTGTTTCTAATGGCGGTAAAGATAGTTCCGACCTTCGCTGAGATATTTAAAGGTTTTAATATGACTCTGCCGGTACTTACGCAAATACTTTTGAAGGTCAGCGACTTTTTGCGTTTTAACATGCTTGCTATATTTCTTGTTGCTTTGGGTGCTTTTTTTTCCTTCAAGAGCTACGTGAATACTAAAAAAGGCAGAAGGGGTTTTGAGAACCTTAAGTTTAAGCTCCCTGTATTTGGTGAATTCTTCATGGCTTTGAATGTGGAGAGATTTTCTTCTGAAATGTCCACTCTTCTTGAATCCGGGGTACCCATTCTTTATTCCCTTGAAATATCGGAGCGCAGCGTGGGAAACCTTGTAATGGCGGATATTATCCGTACGATAAAGGAGGATGTGCGTGAAGGCAAATCTTTGAGAGAGCCTTTGGAGAGGAGTAATTTCTTTGAGCCGATGTTCATCCAGATGGTCAGCATCGGAGAGGAGATCGGCGAGCTCCCGCAGATGTTCAAAAAGATCAATACTTTTTATCAGGATTATTGCGAAGTGTTCCTTTCGCGTTTTGTGGCCATGTTTGAGCCTCTCGTATTGGTATTTATCGGAGGGGTCATAGGCATCATGATTACCGGCATATTCCTTCCCATATTCGAGATATCGAAAATCGGAGGATAATCATTGACAATCTTATTACCGTGGATTAGAATGATAAAAAAAATAAAGGAGGGGGGAATACGATGAATAAAGGGTTCACGCTTATCGAATTAATCGTAGTTATCATAATTGTAGGTATTTTGGCTTCCGTGGGTATGACACAGTACACTAAGGTGGTTGAAAAGGGGCGTGCGGCAGAAGCGAGGCTTATCCTTGGTTCACTGCGCACCGCTGAAGTCGCTAACTATATAGAAAACGGGGTTTACGCCACAGTATCGAACCTCGGCGTGGCCGCTCCGGCGTCCTGTACCTCGACACATTATTTCTCTTATGCTTGCAACGCTACGACCGGCACCTGTACAGCCACAAGATGCACCTCTGGAGGCAAGACGCCCCAGGGAGGGGCTGCTTATACCAAGACCGTGACCCCGGCCGGAACGTGGGGAGGCACGTCGGGTTATTAGTTTATAAAAGGAGGAGTTAGATGAACAGGGGTTTTACTCTTATCGAGTTAATCGTAGTTATCATAATCGTAGGTATTTTGGCCTCCGTGGGTATGACACAGTACACCAAGGTGGTTGAAAAGGGGCGTGCGGCAGAAGCGAGGCTTATCCTCGGTTCACTGCGTACCGCTGAAATCGCGGAGTATCAGGAAAACGGGGCTTACGCCGGGGTAAGCGGGTTAGGGGTTTCAGCTCCTACTTCCTGCGCTTCCACTCACTATTTTTCTTATTCCTGCAACTCTACTACCGGTACCTGTACAGCCACAAGATGCACCACTGGAGGCAAAACGCCCCAGGGAGGGACTGCTTATACCAAGACTGTCGATGTCGACGGTAACTGGGGAGGCAGCGCAGGTTACTAAGGAGATTTGTTTAATGGTGAACAAAGGTTTTACTCTTATCGAGTTAATCGTAGTTATCATAATCGTAGGTATTTTGGC
>JAQUKF010000083.1 GCA_028719265.1 Candidatus Omnitrophota bacterium | reverse complement strand
CCGCGATCGCATAAGACAACTCTCCCACCCTGTCCGAATGCCCGCGGGTATACGGGTCCTTCGCTTCCAGGCTGCGTATCATTGCCTGGATCATGCGGTAAAAATAATCCTGCAGCTTGCGGCGGGCGTCAGCCAGGCTTGAAGCCATATTGTTGAAGGAAGCGGCCAACTGACCGATCTCATCGCCCGATGATATCTTCACCTTGTATTCCAAATCCCCTCCGGCTATATGCCTTGTTCCTTCGATCAGCTTCTTTACGGGAGAGATTATCCTTACCGACAATACCGCGCCGAGCAATAGCGAAAAAAGCACGCCCGTCAATAAGATAAAGAATCCCCTTCTTAATAAAGCCCTTTCCGTAAGGTAAACATCGTTTGCGTCGATATCTATGCCTAAAATAGCCACGGCCCGGTTATCCCTGTCAAATATAGGGGCGTATCCGGAAAGGGTCTTCCCCCATTCATCCGTTGTCAGCTCTCTATCCGAGCTTGGACCGTCAAATGCCTTGAGCATCTCCGGGAAACGCCGGGCGTCATATTTAACCCCGGGCAAAGAAGTTGTCGAGGCCTTTGAAATCTTCCCCGTTAGCGCGTCGGGATCGACCACGAACTGATAAACCCCCGGCTCGCCTGTTTTGGCCATAATATAAATATACCTGATAACAGGGTTAGCCTGTTTTATCCTTAACAGCTGGGAGGCGAGGTTCTTGAAGGCCGGAGTATTTATGCCATCCGGGTTCAGCGGGATGCTGCTTAATTCGGAGGTGTTTATAGAGAGCACTGAGGTCTGCGCGATCACCTTAAGCTTATCGCGCAACTGGCTGAACTGCGACTTAAGGCTGAAATTCAAAAGGGCAAAGTTGCCCAAGAGAGCCACCAAAAGCAGGGAAAGCATGAAAGAAAGCGTAACCTTTACATAAAAACTCTTAAATATCGATTTCTTGACTTTCTTATGTTTGTCCATTATTCTTTGATCACCTTGAATGAGTTAAAGCTCCTGTCGCTCTTGTACCCGGCAAAGGAAACCCGCACAAGTGACCAGGTATATACCTGGCCGTCTTCGAATAACCCCTGATCGCCCTCAAGGGAAGAGGAGTCGGCGGGCAGATCTTTTTTATAGATCAAATTTGCCCCGTACATATCGTAGCCTTTGTATATCTTAAGAACAAACCCCTGTATTCCGGTTACATCATTCCACCACTTGAATTCCAGCGGTTCATCACGCGTTAAAACGGCGCTTTCGTTTATCGGATACCTCAACCTGGGTTCGGGCACGCTGTTAAAAGCCCCACTGTCCAGGGTAAATCCGGCTGCGCCCGCAAAACAGATAAAAGGAAAAGAAAGAAGCAAAAAGAACGATATCGCAGCTATTTTTCTATAACGCAATCCCTATGCTCCTGACGACTATCTCTCCGCAGCACCCTTTTCCCGCTTTCGAAGCCATCCCAAATTTCTTGGCCACAAAGGTAACTGTCTTTTCGGCCTTCACGCAAGCATCGGCGGGCTTACCCCTGGCAGCCTCTAATCCTGAAGGTATATCCACAGACAAGACACGGCTTCCCGAAGCATTGATTGCCTCGATAATCTTGCGGCAGGCAGGCCTTACAGGCCCCCTTAACCCCACCCCCAAAAGCGCGTCAATTATCAAATCGTACTTTTTCGCCTTGATTGGCTGCAGCCTGCGGGAGCAGTCTTCTTTTATTTTTTGCTTCATGCGCAGCAGGACATCCAGGTTTACTTTCGCCTCATTCCTGACATCGCTTATCCTGCCGCACAAATAGATATCAGGCTTAACCCCGCGGGCCAATAAATGCCTGGCCGCGCAGAACCCGTCCCCGCCGTTATTGCCCGTACCGCAGAATACCGCCACCCTTCTTCCCTTGCGGCCGCCCAGCATATCTAAAGCCTCCTCAGATATGCAACGGCCGGCATTCTCCATAAGCAGGATAACGGGCATCCCGAATTTCTCCGCCGCTTTCTTATCAAGGAGCTTGGCATCCGAAGCGGTCAAAAACCTTTCTTTCCCGCTATTTATCCTCATTTATCTTTTCTGCCTATGGAAAATGCGTTACCCAGGCATTTACCCATCCCGTAATATGTGCGGTTGGCCGGATTAAAGGACACCGGGGCTATCTTCTCGATATCAGGAAAACCTCCCGCAGCCACAACCGCCTCATCCGCTTTTATATCCTTGACCTGTCCCACAAAAAGCGTATGCAGCCCTATCTTGATTGACTGCAGCAGAGAACACTCCAGGACAAAGGGGAATTCATCGACATACGGGGCATCCACTATCCCGCTTTTTACCGGAGTAAGGCCGGTTGAGGAAAATTTGTTTTCCGACCTCCCCGAAGCAATGCCGAAATAATCCGCCTCCTTTATATATTTCTCAGACGGAATGCTGATAGTAAAGGCTTTTTTGTCAAGGATGTTGGCGTAAGTATAGGTGGCCTCCCTTACGGAAATATTCACGCAAACAGGGTCGGAACAACATATGCCTCCCCAGGCAACAGCCATGGCATTTGGTTTATCCTGTTTATCGTACGTGCCTACGATAAAAACCGGGGTAGGAAAAACAATAGTTTTTGCTCCTATGGATTTCTTCATACCCGCCTCCTTATTCTCTTATCGCGCCTCTTTGGAATATAGGGTATTTTACCCCAATAAAACAAAAATCCCAAGCATAATTTGCCGGGATGGACTGCGCTTGCCTAATAGGCTGCGTTTAACTTATCGGGAATTGTTGAATGGCTTATGCGCATCTTCACTGATAAGCAGCTTCAGTTTTTGCGGATCCCACGGATAGAATGTAAGGAACTCCTCCTTGACTACATCGGGCAATACCGCCAACTCCACGCCTTTTAAGGCCATAGCGATGATCTTATTTCCTTTATTCCTATTTTTGCGCAATTGCGCGTCAACCCACTTGTTTTTATGGGTATTCTCACCTATTAGGCAAACCGCGATATCGCACCTTATTATCTTCTCCCCCATCTGCCTGCGGATAGCCTCCGAGCCCTCCGCGTCAAAATCCGGCTCCAGGCCCCCTTCGTAAAACTCCAGTTCATAGTCCTGACAGCGCAATAAAGGGATAAGCCTTTCGACCTTTTGGGCATCTTCAGGCGCAAAACTCAAAAATACCCTCTTCATCTTACCTTGAACCTGCTATTATCGATTTTTTATGTAAATAGGTGATACCGCAAATACTATCTTTAAGAAAAGATCAGAATGCTTCATTCATTTTGTTTCAATAGTATTTTGCCGCGACAAAGTAACTCAGGCAGGACCGTTAAATTCTTTTTTCGGCTTCGGCGAAGCTGGTCTCTATATACCACGGGCATTCCCAGCAGTTCTTGAACTCGCGTTCGACCCTGGGTACGCAGCCGGACAACAGCCAGCACCTTTTACCGTAATTCTTCTGGAAGGCCTGACAATTTTCACGCACAGCCTTTACGCATGACCAGAACTGCCAGCAATATTGGGGTTCCCGTGGCTTATCCATAATCCCCCCTTTTGATAAAAGTATAGCATATTTTTTTCATCATTGTAAAGGGCTATTTGCCAAATAATTATAAACAAAAAGGCCCCTCTTCCCAGATCAAAAGGGGCCTTTTATATTATGAATGAATTAATTTGAAACCTGGTTCGCTGCATTCGCATCCGGAGCAACCTCCGCGTCCTGGTCCGGGGCCTCAACTTCTGTATCTTCGGCGGCAACTACGAAATCCTTATCGCCCTCCATTTCGTCAGAAATAATTACCACATCCGACATCTCTTCTGTTTGCGCCTCTTCCTTCTGATCGACAGGCTTTGACGTTTCCTGCGCCAGGGCCAGAATACCGGCGAAACAAACAACCGCTATCGCGAATAATAGTATCTTCTTCATCCTGATTCACCTCCTTTCGTTTCCAGCAGGTTTAGATACAGGAATATAGAATGGTGTAAATCATAGCAAAACGGCATGCGGCTGTCAATCTAAATAAGCGCTCTTTTGGCACCCCCTTTTAATACTTTACCGCCCTTCCCTTTACCGGCAAAGAGACGTGGCTTCCGGCCAGTTTCCACTCCTTGCCCTTTTTAACCAGCATGCCGGTAGTACGCACATCGTTTATCTTCTTGACCAGCTTGCCGTTCTTGTAAATCTTGGTGTCAAAATTCAGCGCAAAATGCGCGGCGCGCTTTCCTCCGACCATGCTTATCTGTTTTTTCTTTATCTTTGTAGTCATGCCGACGCCGGCCTTGCCTATAGACTCTATCCTTGTAAGCAGGGCTTTCCTGCCCACGACATATTCATCCGCGTCGGTGCCTATATGCACCGCGTTATTATCGTCGGCGATCATCCCCTTAAGGGCACCCGCGTCATAGTTCAGCCAGGCGCCCAGGTATTTCCTCACGAAATCGTTTACCTTTTTCTTTTCCTCCATCTCCCCTCCCGGCTTCTGCCGGGCCTGTCTAAAAAACCGGCCCGGGTCCATAAAAAGGCGCCTGGAGCGGCGATCGCCCCAAGCGCCTTGAAGATAATTCTTGTTACTTTGCTTTCAGGAATTTATTGTATAGCCAGGCCAAAAGCATGCCACCTATTCCCGCATCCACAAAACCCCAGATACCGCCTATGATGCTTCCGGCTACTGTCGGGGCGTAACCCAGGTAAACACTCGCCATGACCTCTCCCCATACGTCTCCCCAGGTGGAGATAGTATCAACCAATCCCATGATCAACATACCGCCGCCCCAGATGATCCCGCAGGCCAAACCGAACGCCTTTACATTCAATTTTTCCATACATCCCCCTTTTTTATGTTTTATATATGTTCAA
>JAQUKF010000082.1 GCA_028719265.1 Candidatus Omnitrophota bacterium | reverse complement strand
AAAAAAATACGCCCCGACAAATTGCCGGGGCGCAAAGTCTTTCTTACGCCCAACTTGTCGTTCTAGGGTGATTAATTCGAGATTGTCATCCGGCTGCGCCGGGTCTTATTATTTTTACTTCTCACAATAATAATCCCTTTTTGGTAAGGGAAAGTTATTTTATTACAAACCGGCGTTTTGTCAAGAACTTTTTTAGAATATTTTTATTCTTCTTGAAGCCTAACTCTCTGGGCCGGCATGGCCTTAAAGGTTATCCACTATCTTCAGGAAAGCATCGACTATCTTGGGGTCGAACTGCGTGCCGCTGTTCAGCTTGATTTCCAGTATAGCCTCATCCTTCATCAGGGGGATCTTCCTGTAGGAACGCGCGGAACGCATTGCCTCGTAAGAATCCGCCACGTGGATTATGCGCGCCCCCAAAAGTATATCCTCCCCCTTCCTGCCTTCCGGATAACCCGAGCCGTCGTAATGCTCATGGTGCTGCCTGACCAGGTCCACCACCCCGTTCAGGAAGGTGAGCGGCTCAAGTATCTGGGCGCCGATGGTTGGGTGCTTCTTGATCTGCTCCCATTCAGAAGAGGTAAGCGAAGAAGGCTTCAGCAATATGCTGTCCGATATGCCTATCTTACCCAAATCATGCAATTCGGCGGCCTGGCGGACAAGCTCCACTTCTTTTGCCGGCAGCTTTAGCTGGTTGCATATGACTACCGCGTAACGCGCCACGTTTTCCGAATGGCTGTGCGTATAATGGTCCCGGGCGTCGATCGCCTGCGCCAGGACCCTGATCGTACGCATATATGTAGAACGCAAATCCTCATAAAGCCGGCTTAAGTTACTGGTAGAATCCTCGATCCTTTTGGCCAGAAGCGTATTCTGCTTCTCCAGAGACTGGTTGCTCTCCTTTAAGCCTTGCACGGTCTTACGCCCTGCCGCCAGCAGGGTATGCAGCTTGATACCTTTCTCTACGACAAACTTCAGCTTATCCGGATTGACCGGCCATCCCAGAAACTCATAAACCCCTACCTCCGCGAACTGATTGCTTTGCCCCTGCTCCTCGACTTCCAGCAGGACGACTATTACGCAGTCAGGATCGACTTTTTTAAGTTCATTTATCGTGGTAAGTATGTCCAGTTCCGGTATGGCATACCTTATAATAACCAGGTCGCACTTGCTGTGCTGCAGGCTGACCACCCCTGCCTGGGATGTAGATTCGGTAATAAGGGTATATTCTCCGAGCCCGGAGAGCTTATCCTTCAGCTCGTTGGCATAAGACTTATCGTCGCATATAAACAGTATCTTCCCGAATACAGGCATTGTCATTCTCCGCTGGCTATACTTATCGCTTCATCCGGGCTAATCAAGCCGCTTTGAGCCTTAAGGCAGGCGTCATCACGCAACGAACTATACCACGGGACTTTAGCCAAATACTTCCTTATCTGCTCAACCGGCCTCCCATATATAATTATATCTCGTATCTCCTCGTCAATCAAGAATGTTTCCGATACCGCTACCCTTCCGGAAAAACCGGTGTAGTTGCAATGCGCGCAGCCGCATGAAGAATAAAACCTCGCTTCCCTGCCGAAGCCCTTTTTCCCCAGAAGCTCCTTGGGCGGCGGAGCAAGCTTACGGCACTCCGGGCAGAGCTTGCGCGCCAGGCGCTGGCAGCAGACCATAGTAAGGCTGGAACCTATCAAAAAGGGCTCTATCCCCATTTCAACGAGCAGGCCGATACCCGAGACGGCATCCCTGGACTGCAGCGCAGCCAGCACCAATTTCCCCGAGAGGGCCGCCTTGACCGCGGTATCCGCGCTCCCCCTTTCCTTTATCTGATCGATCATAAGCACATCCGGGCCTTGCCGTAAAATGGCACGCAGGTCATAAGGCGATCTGCGGCCGGCATCCGGTCCTGTCTGGAACTGGGTAATCCCGTCAATGTGCAGGTCCACGGAATCCTCTACGGTAACAATATCCTTTTCGGGAGTATTCAACTGGTTCAATATGGAATAAAGCGTGCCTGTTTTTCCCGAACCGGCTGGCCCGCTGAATAACAATAGGCCCGAAGGCCTTGCTATGGCAGACCTGATGGTGGCGGCGCTGTTTTCAGAAAATCCCAGCTCTCCCAGGCCGCTGCGCATTATATCCCGGTCCAGAATATGCAATACGAATTTCTGGCCAAAGGCCGTCGGCAGGCTGGATACCCTGAACTCCACCTCTCTCTCCCCTGCTTTTAATTTAAGCTTCCCGTTCTGCGGGATATGATTTTCGGTGATCTCAAAACCGGAAAACAATTTCAGCCTGGCCAAAACCTGATCCTGCATTTCCTTCGGGATCCTCAGGATATCCCGCAGCATGCCGTCCAGGCGGTATCTTACCCGCAGGCAATCTGATTCCGGCTCGACATGTATGTCCGAAGCTCCGCTGGTTAAGGCATGGCCCAATATGATATCAGCCAGTTTCTCGGGACCCTTCCTGCCTGTGCGCAAAGGCCGGGATACCCTGCCCCTGCCGGACGGCCTGTCAGGAACCCCGCCGTATAATCTTTCGATAGCCTGCTCAACCTGTTTCTCCGAACTCCGCATAAGGGAAATACTGCACCTGCAAAAAACAGCCATCTCATCAAGGATAAGGACGTTCAACGGGTCGGAGGTGGCGACGAACAGCGTATCCCCGTTTCTAAACAGGGGTACGGCGCTGTATAACCTGGCCATATGCTCCGGGAATGTGCCGGATAATTCCGGGTCCAGCCTGAACCCGTCCAGGGAGGCAGGCGGCATATAGATATCCGAAAACAGCTCCGTTAAGGCGCCGGCAGTAATTGCCCCTTCGGCAACCAGGGTATCTCTTAAAGAGATACCCTTCCTTCTTTGCGTATTTAAGGCCCTCTCCAGCTGCTTAAGGGAGATATGCGCTTTCTTAAGGATGGTTTCCTTTAGCTGGTCCATTCTACTCCTCCGGAGCGGTTAAACGCAGGACCTCTTCAATAGTGGTCAGGCCCTTTAAGGCCGCGTCGAACCCCGCCTGGCGCAGGCTCTGCATTCCGGCCTGACGCGCCTGGTTCCTGATAGCCGACTCATCCGCTCCGCCCGAGATCAACTCCTGCATCCCGCGGTCCATCTGCAGGGCCTCGGCGATCATCACCTTTCCGCTATAGCCCAAACCGCGGCAATGAGGACAACCCTCGGCTTTATAAAAATACGGCTTGCCTATTTCATGCGTATCTATCTTCAGGTCTTCTATTATCTTATTGTCGGGGACATACGACTTCCGGCAATACCGGCAAAGTTTCCTCAATAGCCTTTGGGCGATAACGCAGACCAGGGAAGAATTGATCAGATAAGACTCCACCCCCATGCCCGCAAGACGCGATAGGGCACCGGAGGCAGTGGCAGCATCAAAGGCTGAAAAAACCAGATGGCCGGTAAAGGCGCTTTTGACGACCATATCGATCGTCTCATAATCCCTTGCCGCCCCAACCATAATGATATTGGGGTCCTGAAGCAATATGGAACGTATCCCCGCGGAAAAAGTAAACCCGATATCCGGAGCCACCGTAACCTGGTTTATCCCCGCAAGACGGACCTCAACATGCTCTTCGATAGTAACGATATTCTTATCGGGATTATTTAAGGAACCCAGGATGGAATAAAGCGTGGTGCTCTTGCCGCTCTCCGGCTCCCCGCAGATCAGGACCAGTCCCTGGTTAAGACGCATAGCCTTCTTCAAGACGCCAGCGGCCCGCACGCTCATTCCCAGATTCTCTATATCCGGGATATCGCCTGACCTGTCCGGTAAATGCAGGACTACTCTTTCCCCTGAAACGGAAGGCAATACGGAAACGGCTAAATCGAACTTACGGCCCCGGACAGCCGCCCTGAAACGCCCCTCCTGCAGGAGATCCTGCCTGCCGGGATTCATCCCGGAAATATTCTTAAGGAGAGCGATTAAAGAAATGCTCTCCGCTGAAAACGCGGCCTCTTCTTCAAGGGCTCCCTGGATTCGAAAACGCACGCGCAGCTGCCTGCCGAATGATTCTATCAGCGCATCCGAGGCCCCTTTCTCGACGATCGCCTCCAGGAGCTTATCGGCAGCCCCGGTTACGGGGGATTCACGGATAATATAATCTATGTCCTGGGGGCTAAAAGGGATATTCTTCTGCGGCCTGGACAGTTCGACCGCGGACGGGGATTCCTTGGCCAGGTTATTTACTTTAAGCTCAAAAGCGGCGGGATAATACAACTCGATTGCCTGCCTGATATCCCGGGCGGGAGAGATCACCGGGCTTATCTGAAGTCCGCTTAGCTCAGGCAGCCGTTCAACTGCGAATATATTCAACGGGTCGGCCATTGCGATGGTTATACGGTCTTCTCTCCTGGAAATAGGGATAACCTGGTAACGCCCGGCTGTTTTAAAAGGAATGGCCTCTATGGCGCCCGGGTCGATCTCGAAAGAGCCAAGACTGAATAAAGGCATCTGCAGCTCTTTCTCCAGGATCTCGTAAAGGCGGTTATATTCAACAAACTTGAACCCCGCGATTATATCGCTTAAGGCGCCTCCGGACTCAGCCTGCAGATCAAGCGCCTGCTCAAGCTGGCTTCCGGTGATCAGCTTGTTCTTTATCAGGATCTCGGAGAGCCGGTCTTTGAATGATAACATATACCCTTATTGCTTATCCTTATAGTATTTGTCGATCGCCTTTTTGATATCCGAAGAGGTGGAAACAAACGCCTGAACGCTGCAACCGCTCAGCAGCTCCACGTCACTGACAGCCTGGGTATTCAAAGGATTGGACATTGCCAGGGTCAGGTTGTTGCCGATCTTGTCTATAGGCACCAGCAGGTACTGCCGGGCAAGTTTGGCGGGAATGGTATCGGTAATCTCCGGGCTCAC
>JAQUKF010000081.1 GCA_028719265.1 Candidatus Omnitrophota bacterium | reverse complement strand
GGTTGCTTCGATTATCGGAACGTTTTTTGTCAAAAGCGGCGAGCAGGCAAGCCAAAAGATACTTTTGGCCGCCTTGCGTAAAGGCGTATTTGCCAGCTCTTTAATGGTAGCGATAATTTCGTTCTTTCTAGTCAAATACACCCTGGGGATAGAGCATATAGGTGTTTACTGGGCGGTCCTGACCGGGTTGATAGCCGGTGTATTGATCGGTCTGTGCACCGAATATTATACTTCCAGCGGGTTTAAGCCAACGCGCTCCATCGCCGACGCTTCCCTTACGGGGCCGGCTACCGTGATTATCAGCGGAATGGCTGTAGGTATGATGTCCACCGCCCTCCCCGTGATTATCGTTTGCGTAGCCATCCTGATCAGTTTTTTTGTTTCGGGAGGGACAGTAAACTTTGATGCCGGGCTCTACGGTATAGCTATTTCTGCGGTAGGAATGCTCTCTACGCTGGGAATCACGCTGGCTACCGATGCTTACGGGCCGGTTGCCGATAACGCCGGAGGGAACGCGGAGATGTCTAAACTACCTCCCGAGGTAAGGAAAAGGACAGATGCCCTGGATTCTCTGGGTAATACTACTGCGGCTACAGGCAAAGGGTTTGCCATTGGTTCAGCTGCCCTGACCGCGCTGGCCTTGATAGCCGCCTACAAAGACCAGGTTATGCTTTTTGGCAAGGATATTAATGCGAACATGATGAACCCCCCTGTCTTGACAGGTTTATTCATAGGGAGTATGCTGCCGTTTTTGTTTTGCTCCATGACCATGCGCGCAGTAGGCAGGGCGGCTGGCAAGATCGTAATCGAGGTGCGCAGGCAATTCAAAGAGATAACCGGCCTGATGGAGGGTAAGGCGAACCCGGATTACGCGCGTTGCGTGAGTATCGCCACCGCCGCGGCCCAGCACGAAATGATCGCTCCGTCTTTTTTGGCGATATCCGCTCCTTTAATCGTAGGATTACTTATAGGGGTAAATGCGGTCGCTGGACTCCTGGTAGGCGCTACAGCTACAGGTTTTGTGCTGGCGGTAATGATGGCTAATTCCGGAGGGGCCTGGGATAATGCCAAGAAATTCGTGGAAGAAGGTAATCACGGAGGTAAAGGGTCGGTCTCCCATAAAGCCACGGTTGTCGGAGATACTGTCGGGGATCCATTCAAGGATACCTCCGGGCCGAGCCTGAATATCCTGATCAAGCTAATGTCCATGGTTTCCATCGTTTTTGCTTCGTTTGTTGTCAGGAATTCGATCCTTAAATAAGAGAAACAGGTAAATAAGGGGCGTCTCGTTCGTTGAGGCGCCCCTTATTTTTTGAATTCTTCCTTTGACAGGTTTGTTTTAGTGGTATAATTATTTGCATGGACGATTTGAGGTTTGTCCAAGCCTGTGTCAAAGGGGACAAGCAATCCTGGGAGGAATTCCTTTCGCGTTATTCCCGCCTTATATATAATTATATCCATAGTGTTCTAAACGTAAAAGGCAGCTTGCCTTGCGCCAGGCAAGCCGAAGATATATTCCAGGATTTGTTTTATTCTTTGATCAAAGACAACTGCAGGAAGCTGGCTACCTACCGGGGCAGGAATGGATGCTCTCTTGCCAGCTGGCTTAGGCAGGTTACCATAAATTTCACTATTGATTATTTGCGTAAATCCAGGCCCGTATTTTCTATAGATACCGAGATTGAACCCGGGGTTAGCCTGAGCGAGGTATTGAGGGATTTTTCACCCGACGCATCCGAGTTTTTAAGCAAGAAGGACAGGCGTATTACTTTACAAGAATGCATAGATTTACTTGAGCCGTCAGAGCGCTATTTCATGGAGCTTCTCCTGAATCAGGGGTTAAGCCTGGAGCAGATCAGGGGGCACCTTGAGATTAGCCGCGGTGCGGTGGATATGCGCAGGAGCAGGGTGTTCCAGAAGCTGCAGGATTGTTTTAAAAGGAAGGGATTCGAGTTAGATCCTTCTGGTTGATGCGTCTATTAAGGAGGGAGGTATATGTCCGGTAGGTTCGAAAAGGCAGCCAGAGTGGTTTACCGGGGATGGAAGAATCTCTCTGCGGATACCTCCGGCGGGCATCCCGATGAAGAGGAGATGGCTTGTTACCTTGAAGGTAAGTCTGATGCCTCCCAGAGCGATAAGATCAGGGAGCATGTTCTTAAATGCGACAGATGCGCCGAATATCTGGGGGTTCATCTCAAGATTGAACCTCATTTGAGCAAGGAGGTCCCGGCTGATTTACTGGAAAAGGCAAGGAAGATGGTCGCCGCCTGTATCCGGGATAACGTTCTCGAGATATTTGTCAGGTTAAAGGAGGGCGCCTGGGAGATAATCCAGACCGGCGGGGACGTGCTCGTTGGCCAGGAATTGGTGCCCGCGCCTGTCTTGCGCAGCCGCCAGATAAACGCCTTCAAAGAAGAAATAAGTATCCTTAAGGATTTACGGGAGGCCAGGATATTGGTTAAGCTTGAAAGTAAAAAGAAAAAGAATTTCAGCTTAATGGTTGATATTAAGGATAAACGGGGTAAGAGGATCAGCAGGAATTTACGCGTATCCCTCCTGAAGGGCGAGGTGGAAATGGAGTCTTATGTCTCTGAGAACGGGAGCAGTATCTTTGAGGATGTTCTTCCTGGCGACTATAAAGTGGAGGCAAGTAAGCATGAGCGCCTGGTCGCCATAATCGATCTTAAAGTCAAAACCTGAAATTTATGCCTTCTTCGGAAGCGCTGATCCTGGATATATGTAAACAGGGTGATTCTCTGAAGATGGGCCTATTCGGCCAGGGAAAGGCCGTTCCTACCTTATGGCATTATAACCTAGTTCCCGTATCCTTCAGCGAGCTGTTAAGTTTAAGCTCCGAGTTGATCTCCGTATTGAAGCGTCCGATAAAAGATCCTTCATCCAGAAACGAACAGTTGAAATCCCTTCAAAAAATTGGGCAGTTGTTTTGGGATCACCTGCTCAGCCGTTCGATAAAAGAAAGGTTGAAAAATAATCAGTCTTGCGTATTGACGCTTTCGCTGGACGAGGAGTTGATTTACCTTCCCTGGGAGCTGATATTTGACGGGAAGGATTTTCTTTGTCTTAAATTCAGCCTGGGGAGGCTGGTACGCAGCAGGGGGGATTCCAATTTTTTGCAATACCGTGAGCTAAGCGATAGTTTGAAGATGCTGGTCCTGGCCGATCCAAACGGGGACTTGAAGTCCGCTTATAACGAAGGATTGAACATAAAGAACCAGTTTATCCATAAGACCAGAAAGGTGTGCGTAGATTTTAAATCTTTACGTATAGACAGAAATTATGTCAGGAAATATATCTGTGATTATGATATCGTACATTTCGCAGGCCACTGCGAGTTCAATAAGAGGGAATTCCAGAAAAGCGGCTGGGTATTAAGCGACGGGTTATTCAAGATAGAAGACATACTCAGGATGGGGCAGAGTTACAGCCTGCCGGCCCTGATCTTCTCAAATGCCTGCCATTCGGCTTATACTCATAAAGGGTTGATCGATTCGGAATATCAGAAGGCAAGCTACGGCATGGCCAGCGCATTCTTATACGCCGGGGTCAGGCATTATATAGGCGCTATCCGTAAGATAGAAGATAACTCCAGTCTTATATTTGCCAGGGAATTTTATACGCGGCTTATCTCCGGAGTAAGCGTGGGAGAATCCCTGCGCCTGTCAAAGCTTAAGGTGATAAAGGAATTCGGCCTGCAGGGCATGCATTGGGTAAGTTACCTGCTTTACGGTTATCCCGGATTTGTTTTCTTTGGACATCACCGTTACAGAGAGAAAAGGCTAAATAGCGCTGTTTTCTGCAAAAAGATCCCCTTTAAAAGCGGGTTGACGGCTTTTGCGGCCTGCGTAATCTTCGCCTTGGCCTTTTTACTGTTAACTTTTAACCCAGCTAAGTTTTACCTTTTTCTTAACGCCCGGTCAGAATACCGCAAAGGAGATAATCATGCCGCAATAGTCCTGGGGGAGAAACTGGCCGGTGTGGACCGGGATTTCCTGGAGATTTATCCTATAATTGCCGATTCCTGGCAGCGCCTTGGCGAAAAGGACAAAGCCAGGAAATATTATTTTCAATATGCGCTCAGAAGCGAAAAGCTGAACAATAACCGCCATCTTATAAGGGCATACATAAAGCTGGGATGGTTTTATCATTTCGACGGCCAATATGAAAAAGCTCGTGAGCTGTATGAAAAGGCCGTAAGATTAAGCCGGAGGATGAACGATAAAACCAGCGAAGCGGTTGTTTTGAGAAAGTTGGCCGTTTGGTATATGGATAATGGGGATTTTGAGCATCCTCTTGACCTTTTGACCAAAAGCATTTCGATAAACCTTGAGAAACGGAATAACTTTGAGAACGACAGGAATCTTGCCTGCGACTATTTCGACGTGGGAGTGGTTTTTGCGAGTAAAAACGATTACGCCGCGGCAAAGGAATTCTACGAAAAAAGCCGCAGGATATTCGAGCGCCTGAACCTGCGCAATGAGTTAAGCGGCTGTTATTTCAATTTAGGTAAAATATGTCTTTTTGAGAAAGAATACAACAAGGCCCTGGAGTATTATTTTAAAGGACTTACGATCGATAAGCAGCAGCAAAACAGGCTGAATTTAGGCTTAGGCTATAATATGATCGGCGAGCTTTATATGGAAATGGATGATCTGGCTGTAGCGGAGGAGTATTTTAAGGCCTCGGCAGATATATGCGACGCGATTGGCAGCCGCATGTGTTCGGCAACCGTACATTATAACCTGGGGCTGCTCTACAAGAGGGAGAGGAGAAAAAGCCTGGCCAGGGAGCATTGGCGTAAATCCCAGGAAATATACAGGTCGGTTGACCCCGGGAGATACCGCCAGATCCGTGGGCTGTTAGCCGAGCTGGATAATATTTAAAATATGAGTTCTTTCCCGTGTTTGTAGCAATAGTAGTTAAGGTTTGAGGGAAAAATTTTTAAAACTTATGTGGTAGTCTATCCTAAAAAAAGGAGACTACCATGCAAGACGAATCTGTTAAAATACGGCTGA
>JAQUKF010000080.1 GCA_028719265.1 Candidatus Omnitrophota bacterium | reverse complement strand
ATCCCGATCTTCCTTTCTTTGATCGAAGGCTCTTCGAGGTCTCAAAAACATAAGATAATACTGGATGCGGTCTTTACCGCTGTGGCAGTAGCGATTGTCTTCATGTTTATCGGCAAGTGGGTCTTTTCTCTTTTAGGCATAACCATATACGATTTTCAGATTGCCGGCGGAGCGTTGCTGTTCGTAATCTCCGTAAGGCTCCTTTTGCCGGGGGCGCAGAAAAACGTATTGAGCAGTTCCCGCGATAAGGACATCGGAGTATTTCCGCTGGGCACACCTTTAATTACGGGGCCTGCGGTTTTGGCTACCACCCTCATGATGCTTAATAGCTTTGGCCTTATGCCTACGCTGATTTCGTTGATATTGAATATGTTTTTTGTCTGGATTAGCCTGGTGAAGACTGATACAATTATGAAGGTGATCGGCCCCAGCGGGATAAGGGCGTTTTCCAAGATAATGTACATATTGCTGGCGGCTATCGCGGTGATGATGATTAGGATTGGGATAACGGAGATATTCTAAGATGATGCGCAAAGCACTTACATTCATTATGGCCGGAGGGAAAGGTGAGCGCCTCCTGCCTTTGACCAAAGACCGCACTAAGCCGGCGGTTCCCTTTGGCGGGATATACCGGATAATAGATTTTACTTTAAGCAACTGCATAAATTCCGGCCTGCGCAAGATATATATACTGACACAGTATAAGTCCGCTTCGCTGCAGCGGCATATCCGTTTAGGCTGGAATTTTCTTCCTTCGGAGCTTGGGCAGTTCATTGAGCTGCTTCCTGCGCAGCAGCGCGTAGGCGAATCCTGGTACCTGGGGACGGCGGATGCGATATTCCAAAACCTTTATACTCTGGAAATGGATAAGCCCGATGAGGTGCTTATTCTTGCCGGCGACCACATCTATAAGATGAATTATTATTCCATGATAGATGTGCACCGCGAGCAAAACGCGGATTTGACGGTGGGTGTGGTAGAGGTGGACAAGAGCAAGTCCAGGCACCTGGGGGTAGTAGAGGTAGATTCCGAAGACAGGGTTGCCGGTTTCTACGAAAAACCATCCAATCCGAAAACTATTCCCGGCAAGCCCGACGCGATCTACGGCTCAATGGGTATTTATGTTTTTAACCAATCCGTATTGATGCGGGAGCTTTTGGAGGATGCCAAAAACAACAAATCCTCCCACGATTTCGGAAAAGACATCATCCCGCAGATGCTCAAAAAAAACATGAAGGTGGTAGCATATAATTTCCGCGACAAGGATAAGAATGAAGAATACTGGCGGGATATTGGGACCATAGATGCTTATTATGAAGCGAATATGGAATTAATCCAGGTCAACCCGACCTTCAATCTTTACGACCAGGAGTGGCCGTTAAGAACATTCCAGGAGCAGTATCCGCCGGTAAAGACCGTGCACTCCGGTGACCGCGAGGAAGGAAGGGTGGGGTTAGTGCTTGATTCCATCGTTTCCGAGGGCTGCGTAGTTTCCGGCGGCAGGGTGCAGCGTTCGATATTGTCCCCCAATGTGAGGATCAACAGCTTTTCCGAGGTATATGATTCTATCTTGATGGAAGGGGTTAATGTGGGCAGGTATGCCAAGATCAAGCGGGCGATCATAGACAAGGATGTAAGTATCCCGCAGGGCATGATCATAGGTTTTAACCTGGAAGAAGACAAAAAAAGGTTTTTTGTAAGCAGCTCTGGTATTGTAGTGGTAGCCAAGCGCACGGAGATAAAATAATCATAGATAAAAAAGAGTAGTTAGCAGATAGCGTACAGGCAAATTATGATAAGAAAAGCGAAGATAAAAGATATTAGGCAGATACAGGAATTGATCGCTTCTTTTGCCAAGAGGGATGAAATGTTGCCCCGTTCGCTGAATGAGCTTTATGAGAATATACGGGATTTCTGGGTATATGAACACAAGGGAAAGGTTATCGGTTGCGCGGCTTTGCATGTTTCCTGGGATGAACTGGTAGAGATAAAAGCCCTGGCAGTGGCTAAGAACAAGCAGGGCAAAGGCATCGGACGTGACCTGGTGACAGCCTGCATGGCGGAAGCCGGGATAATCGGATCCAGAAAGATATTTGTGCTTACCTATAAACCCGAGTTTTTTAAAAAGTTTGGTTTTAAGAGAATCAAGCATGAGGCCTTGCCGCATAAGATCTGGGCGGAGTGTATTAATTGCTGTAAATTCCCAGATTGCCAGGAAGTTGCCCTGTTAAAAATCTTGTAAAATCCGGATAATGTGGTAAAATCTTTAAACTTGGTTATTAATTGGCCTTTATGGTTTAACAGCCGGCCCTAAAGGAAAATGCCGGTGTGCCCTTTGTGGGTTAATACCCGGCCCGAGAGGAAACGGCCGGTATGCCCTTTGTGGGTTAATACCCGGCCCGAGAGGAAACGGCCGGTATGCCCTTTGTGGGTTAATACCCGGCCCGAGAGGAAACGGCCGGTATGCCCTTTGTGGGCAAGGAGGATAAATGGATTATTTGTTGACTGATGAACAGAAGATGATTAGGGACCTGGCGCATAAGATCGCGGAGGAGAAAATCCGGCCGGCCGCAGCAAAATACGATATCAGTGAAGAGTACCCTTGGGATGTTTTGAAGGTTATGGCCGAATCCGACATGTTTGGACTGTTTATACCTGAAGAGTACGGCGGGCTGGGAACGAACGTAATGAATTTGTGCCTGGCTACTGAGGAGTTTTCGCGGGCTTGCGGGGGTATCGCGGTTTGCTATGCGGCAAGCGCCCTGGGGACCTTCCCGATCGTACTGTTCGGCAACGATGAGCAGAAAAAGAAATACCTGCCTGACCTGGCAAAGGGCAAGAAGGTGGCGGCCTTTGCGATCACTGAACCGGAAGCTGGGTCGGATGCGTCAGCCATCAAGACTACAGCTAAAAAAGAAGGCGAGTATTATATTTTGAACGGCCTGAAGCATTTTATTACCAACGGCGGGGATGCAGAGACCTATGTGGTGATCGCGATGACCAATAAGGAAAAGGGCGCCCGTGGGGCTTCGGCATTTATCGTTGAGAAAGGTACTCCCGGCTTCACTTTCGGGAAAAAAGAGGATAAATTCGGTATCCGCGCTTCCAGCACGAGGGAACTGATCTTTGCCGACTGTAAGATTCCGGCAAAGAACCTTTTGGCCAAAGAAGGAATGGGTTTTATCGTGACCATGAGAACGTTCGACATGTCAAGGCCGGGGGTAGCTGCGCAGGCGCTGGGTATAGCTCAGGGTGCCCTGGAGCTGGCAGTGAAATATACCCGCGAGAGGATACAGTTCGGCAAGCCGATATCAAGCTTCCAGGGGATACAGTGGATGATCGCGGATATGGCTACTAAAGTAGAGGCGGCTCGCGGCCTGGTTTATTCTACTGCCAGGATGGTGGATGCCGGCTGTAAAGATATTTCCAAGGAATCCGCGATGGCCAAAATGTATGCTTCTGATGTGGCGATGGAGGTTACGGTTGATGCCTTGCAGCTGTTCGGCGGTTATGGTTATATGAAGGATTACCCGATCGAGAAATATGTGCGTGATGCAAAGATCACCCAGATTTACGAAGGGACAAACCAGGTGCAGCGCGGGATCATTGCTTTGCAGATAATTAAAGAGCTGGCAAAAAAGTAGAAGGGCGGTAGTTCGTAGGTAGTATATAGGGAAAATCAGAAGCGAAACGGAAGATACGTCATAAGAGTAAATATAGTTAATAATAAGTAGGTTTGAGTAAGTTTAGGTAAGTGAGCTAAAGGGGAGATAAATGAATATCGTAGTCTGCATAAAGCAGGTTCCTGAAACAACCGAAGTGAGGATCAATCCGGAGACAAATACCCTTATGCGTGAAGGGGTGAAATCAATTATCAACCCCTTTGACATGTATGCCATAGAAGAGGCGATAAGGCTTAAGGAGAAGTTTGGGGGTAAGGTTTCCGTTGTGACGATGGGTCCTCCTCAGGCAGAGGCGGCTTTACGTGAAGCGATATCCATGGGCGCAGATGAAGGGTTCCTGGTTTGCGGAAGGGAGTTCGCCGGAAGCGATACCTGGGCAACCAGCTATACATTGGCCGGGGCTATAAAGAAGATCGGGGGGTTCGATTTGATTATTTGCGGAAAGCAGGCTTCGGACGGTGATACCGCGCAGGTGGGTCCTGGGATATCTACGCATCTGAACATACCGCAGGTGACTTATGTAAAAAAGATAGAAGAGGCAGGCGATAAAACGATGAAGGTGGAAAGGATGCTGGAGGAGGGATACGAGATCATAGAAACCCCGCTTCCCGCGCTTCTAACCGTGGTCAAAGAGATCAATGAGCCTAGGATACCCTCTTTGAGAGGTTTAATGAAGGCTAAGTCTGCCAAGGTTACCACGTTTACCCAGAAGGAGTTGCAGCTTGATCCCCAGCAGATAGGCTTGTGCGGTTCTCCCACGCAGGTGGTGAAAATTTTTACTCCCACCCCGAGGGTGGGGGGGCAGATGCTTAAGGGTGAAATTCCCGATATCGCAAAACAGCTTGTGGATTTAGTGAAAGACGAGGTTAATTAAAATGTCGATTTCCATCATTATTGAGAAATGTACGGGTTGTTCCCTTTGTGTAAAGGCCTGTCCGTTTGACGCCATACGCATAATGGATTGGCCGGCAAGCCATGGTTCGGCTTCCGATGGCCGAAGCCATAAGAAGGCTTCTATCGATTTGAATAAGTGCACTCTTTGCGGGGCGTGCAAGGATGCCTGCAAGTTCAAGGCGGTAATACTGGAAAAGACTCCTGCCAAGTGCGAGCTGCCGGATATAAAAGATTACAAGGGAATTTGGGTTTTTATCGAACAGAAGAACGGCAGGGTGCAGTCTGTTTCATATGAGCTGTTGGGCAAGGCCAGGGAATTGGCAAAAAAACTGGATTGCCAGGTGAGCGGGGTGTTGATCGGTAATAAACTGGAGGATCAGCTGGATGAGTTGATCTTTTGCGGAGCAGATAATATATACCTGGTTGAAGCTCCGGAGCTGGCTAACTTCCAGGATGAGCCGTACACGAATATCTTGGTGGAGCTGATCAAGAAGTACAAGCCCGAGATATTCTTATGCGGGGCGACGAATATCGGCAGGTCGTTGATATCGCGCGTTGCCATAAACATCAAGGCCGGCCTTACCGCGGATTGTACCGGGTTGGATATAGATCCGGAAAAGAAGATACTCTTGCAAACCAGGCCGGCTTTCGG
>JAQUKF010000079.1 GCA_028719265.1 Candidatus Omnitrophota bacterium | reverse complement strand
TCTCTTTGGGCAGGAACGCCCGTTTTCTTAAGCCTGCTGCGGTTTTGATGGCGAAAAGGATAGAACAGGTAGAGGTGAACCATTTTTGCAGAAACGGAGTTTCGCGTTATTCGTTTTTAGGTCTTTGTTGGCTTGCCTTGAATATGCTGAATAACAGGTTTGTCCCTTCGGGCAGCTGTAATGAACTGTTCCGGGTAGCGGAGGTTTTTTAAAGCATGAAAGTCGAGATACTGAAAAAGGCCGATAACTGCCGGCTTAAAGGTTCTTTGCATGTAAGCCCGGAGATCAATCCGTACCGGAGATATAAACTGTTGAGCAGCCAGCAGAAGGCAGACCTTTTCGTATATGATTTATTGCATATTTGCCGGCAGCCTTCCGGTTGTCTTTTGATTGCCAGGGAAGGCAGGAATATCCTGGGGGCAGCGGCATTGCATTCATCGGGGTGGGATAGCCGTCATTTTGGGGTACGCATGGCATGCATTGAACGTTTCTTCTGTAACTCTGCCGCAGCTTCGAATCAATTGCTCGGGAATGTTATCCAGGAATGCAGGAGGCAAAAAATACGCCACCTATCTTGCAAGATAGAGCAGCCGGATTTTTGTTCAATTAACTGCCTGGAGGGAGAGGGGTTCAAAATGGTTGACGCCAAGCTTACTTATGTTTTCTACGGACAGAGGCAGCGGATACCGCCGCTTAAAGAATTATTTCCTGTCAGGGAATTCCGCCGGGGAGACCTAAAATCGCTGGTAAATATTGTGAAAGATCGTTTCTGGATCAACCGTTTTTACACCGACCCCTTTTTTGATAAAAGCAAGGCTGTTTCGTTCTATGTTAAATGGTTAAAGAATTGCTGCCGCTTTAAATGTGCGGATATGGTATTGGTTGCGCAAAGGGCTGGCATTCCGGTCGGTTTTTTTACATTCCTGCAGGATAAGATTTTATTGAAAGCCGGCATTAAGTGTTGGGGGAGGGGGATAGCGGCAGTGTCTCCAGATGCGCCGGGAGCATATGTCAGCCTGTTGAAAGAGGCCTTGCGCAGAGGGCATGAGCTCGGTATCGATATAGGGGAATTTGACACGCAGATTTCCAATTTTCCGGTGATCCGTCTCTACCAGCGGGTTGGCATGGAATTTGTGAAATCCAGCTTCTGGTTCCATAAACCATTAAACTTATGAACGTAGTAGAAAGCATAATCCTGGCGTTGAAAAACCGCAACCTAAAGGTTATTTTTGGGGTTCCCGGAATGCATAACCTTGCGTTTTTCGAAGCATTGCGCAAAGGAGGAATAAAGACGGTTGTGCCGACCCAGGAGATGAACGCAGGTTTCATGGCCGACGGGTACGGCCGGGTTTCGGGTTCTTCGGGAGCATGTATTATCTGTCCCGGGCCGGGGATAACGAGCGTGTCTTCGGCTGTTGCCGAGGCCTCCGCTGATTCCTCGAGCATGGTGGTTTTTGCAGTTGATATTCAATCCGGCTGCAGGCCGGGCAGGCTGCATGGTTTACGTCAAAAGGAGCTTATGTCTTTGTTGAGCAAGAAGATTTATGCCATCGGCGACAATGATAATGCCTGCGCGATAGTAGAGGAGGCATTTAGAGAATCACAGCGCGGGGAGCCAGGCCCAGTTTTTGTAAGCATCCCCTTCGATTGCCTGGAGAAAGGAGCAGGCAGCAGCAAGATGCCAGAAGAAAAAGCATTGGGAATGGGCGGGGAGATATTTATGCAGGTTACGCAAACTCTCCGCGCCGCTCACCGTTGCGGCATTTACGCAGGCAGGGGGGCTTTGGCAGCCTCAGAGAAAATCCTGTGTTTGGCGGAAATGCTTGCTGCGCCTGTGGCGACAAGCGTTTCGGGGAGAGGGGTAATACCTGAAAACCATCCGTTATCTGCAGGGTTTTTATTTGGGGAATGCGGCAGCCGTCTGGCGCGTAAGGATTTCGAACGTTGTGATATTATTCTGGCTTTCGGATGCGGAAGGATGAGCGAACTGGCTGCCGGCAGGAGGGCTTTGCGTTTTAAAGGCAAGGTGATATTGATAGATAGCGGCAATGACGGAGGAAGCAGCCTTTCTCCATGGTTGTTCATTGAGTCCGATGTTTCTAAGGCGGTTGAAAAAATAATCGGCCTGTTGGCGGAAAACAGGCATGAAAAATCTTTGGATAGGGTGTTAACGCCAGGGGCCTGTTCAAAGACATGCTTTAAAGAATTGAATCACCGGACATTTTTCTTAACGTTACGCGAATGCCTGAAAGAAGATGCGGTACTGGTGACGGACACGGGAAACCATCAATTGTGGGCCATAAGCAGCTATCCAGTATATAAACCGTATTCTTTTGTTACTCCTTCGGATTTCCAGGCTATGGGGTTTGGCATCCCTGCCTCCATAGGGGCAAAGCTTGCCTGTCCCGGAAGGGAAGTTGTCTGCGTTACGGGAGAAGGGGGGTTTCTTATGGGCGGGATTGAGATCATTACTGCCGTGCGTGAACGCCTGCCTCTAAAGATATTCCTGATTAACGATGGGGGTTTCAGCCTGTTGAAGTCTTTCCAGTATGAGCGTTATAAACATACGCATGGCACAGATTGTCTTTTGCCGGAATTGGAGAGCATGGCGAAATCTCTTCATGCGGAATATTTGATGATCGGGACAGCAAAAGAATTAAGGAGCCAGATACAGAAGGCATTACAGAGCAAAGGGGTTGTTATTGCAAACGTTAGATTGGAAGATAATGGATTGGCGCCGTATGTTTCGCGCCTGCGCAGGGCGGAGTTTGGAAATATGGATTTTTCGGAAAAGATTTCCGCGTTAGGCGGTTATTTACGCAGATGGCTATGAATATAGATTTTGATGAAGCAGAAATCCAAAGGCTGCTTAATAAATACGGGGATAACGGCTTTCTCGATTATTGCCGCATATTCCGGATAGATAAACTCTTCGTAAAGGCGCAGGGAATGAGGCTTTGGGATTCCCTCGGGAGGGTTTATAGGGATTTCTTGGGCGGCTATGGCTGCCTTAATCTTGGACATGAGCATCCCGCATTAATAAGGGCATTGCGCGAACTCGAAGGCGTTCCTAACATGGCACAGTTTGGCATAAATCCCTTTCAGGCCCGGCTCAGCCGGGAGCTTGCCTTGATATCCCCCGCGGGTTTAGTGCGTTCATTGTTTACCAATTCCGGAGCCGAGACTGTGGAGGCAGCGATTAAGAGCGCTCGCGCCTTCACGGGGAGAAAACCTGTAGTTTATGCCGCCGGCGCTTATCATGGTAAAACGCTTGCGACACTTGCAATTACCGATAATGTTTTTTACCGTGCCCCTTTTGGACCTCCTGACTTTTCTGTCAAGGTCCCTTTTAACGATATCAAGGCATTGGAGCGCACGCTTAAGAAACGCACGTTTGCCGCTTTTATTGTTGAGCCTGTACAGGGCGAAGGCGGGATAATTATTGCCGATAGCAACTATTTAAAAGACGCCTCCGATTTATGCGCCAAATATGGCACCGTTTTTATCCTGGATGAGATACAGACTGGTCTGGGCAGAACGGGAAATATGTTTTGCGCCGAACGCTATTCTGTCTCGCCGGACATTCTTTTAATTTCCAAGTCCCTTGGCGGAGGAATTGTTCCTGCCGGATCAGCGGTGATGACCGAGAGGATATGGCGGAAGGTCTATGCAGGAATACGCAATTGTGGCCAGGGGCTTTCTACTTTTGGGGGGAACAGCCGTTCCTGCGCCTGCGCCCTTGCGGCAATCAATACGATACGTAGCGAGGAGCTTGCGGCAAATGCGCAAATCATGGGAAGGCGTCTCCTCGAAGGGTTAAGGGAAATCAGTATGGGCCTGTCCTGGGTCAGGGATATCCGGGGAGCAGGATTAATGATCGGCATTGAGGTAAAGATGCCTTTTGGCCGCCGCATCGGCGGGTTGCTCGCAAGCTCAATCTGCGCCAGTCTTCTTGACAGATACGGTATAATACTCGGAGTGTGCCTGAATAACAAAATGGTTATCCGGGTTGAGCCTCCCCTTATAATCACTAGCGAGGATGTTGAGTATTTTCTTGATTCTTTCAGGGGGTTTTGCGCGCAATATAAGGATTTAAGTTCATTGTCAGGGTTGTTAAAGGATTCCGTTGTTAATTATTTCAAAATAAGGAGAAATGATGCAATTAAGCAGGGTAGAGAAGTTTTTCTTTGATAATCCATTGAGGACGCTGAAGCAGAGAAAGGTGGAGGCGCCGGTTATGTTCCGTAACCTGGTATTAAGGGAGGGATCCAGCTGCCTGGAGGTAGGCTGCGGGAATGGAACAGGCGCCTTGATTATCAACCAAAAGTTCCCTCTGTCCCGCTTAACCGCTTTTGACTGCGATCCGTTAATGGTTAAAAAGGCGCGTAAATTATTGAATCTCCCTCCCCACTGGGCTCGGAATGTCCTTGCGGGCAACATAGAATTGATGGTAGCTGATGCCGTGGATATGCCTTTCGCTGACAATAATTTTGATGCATGTTTTGCATTCGGCCTGCTCCATCATATCGCGGAGTGGGAGAAAGCTGTGGCGGGTATCCAGCGCGTTCTTAAGCCCGGGGGAATTTTTGCCTTTAAGGAAATTTTTGCCCCGATGTTTAAATCGAGAATAGTAAGAAGGCTTTTCCCTCCTGTTTCGCTTATCTATGAGAATGATTTGCGTCAGGCGATGGATAAATTGGGTTTTAAATTTGTGTTTTGGAAAGGCAACGAAACAGGTTGTTTCGCCCAAGCCGTAAAGCGTTGATCGCATTATGAATATAGCCGGGTTAAGTTATTTCATGCATGATTCTTCGGTCTCTCTTCTTAACAACGGGGTGCCTGTTTTTTCTGCGGCCGAGGAGAGGTTTAACGAAGAGAAACGCAGCTGGGCCTACCCATCCCGGGCGCTGGAAGCCTGCCTTAATTACTCTTCGTTCGGATTGCGGGACATAGACTGTTTTTGCCTGAATTTCGACCCCGGACTGCTTTTTAGAAAACGCTCTCTGCTGGGGAACGCCGCATTCTTTCCGAAAAGTTACCGCGCATTTTATGATGATATGCTCCTGTCGTTATTTTCGTATCTGAAGATCGCCAGACTTAGAGTCGGATTGCGTCCCCGCAAGCTGGTGTATATAGAGCATCACAATTGTCATGCCGCTGCGTCTTTTTTTACATCGCCATTTGAGGATTCCGCAATATTGGTGCTTGATGGGTTTGGAGAATACGCCACCGGATT
>JAQUKF010000078.1 GCA_028719265.1 Candidatus Omnitrophota bacterium | reverse complement strand
TGGGAGAGATTCTATAACTTCTACCGGCCTCACCAGGCTTTAGGCAACTTATCACCCTATCAATACTGGCTCAAATATCACAAAGAACAGGAGGTTAAAAATGCTACTTGACAATGGGTATATTACATTTTTGGATGAACCGGCCGCGAAGGTATCATTCCGGTATCTTAATACCCGCTCCATTATATAGATACACCGACGGTTTAGTTTTGTTCGAAAAAAACAAGGGCTACCTGCAGATTATTATTTACCGATGCAGAATTGGCTGAATATCCTGTCCAGCAGGTCCTCGGTAAAGCTTTTTCCAAGGATGCCGTCAAGCAAGACAACCGCTTCCCGCAGGCCCTGGGCGGCAAGTTCTTCCGGCATCTTTTTCCCCAGGCAATCCTGGGCTTCCAAAACAAGCTTCCTTGCGCAAGCCAGGGATTCGATATGCCTTAGGTTGCTTACCAGTATATGTTCCCTGGCCACCCGACAATCCTTAAATGCGGCATGCCCGATAGCCTGCTTAAGCTGGATGAGGTGCTTGGATGTCTTGGCGGAAACGCCGATGAACGAGCCGAAAATGGTTTTAATCTTCGATCTGTCGATACGCAAGGGAAGATCTATTTTGTTGATCACCGCCACAACCGGCCTGCCCCTGGTCTGGCGGATCAGTTTCTCATCCTCCGCAAGCAGTTTCTGGCTGCAGTCAAATACCAAGAGGACCAGGTCTGCCTCAAGAATATGCCTGTTTGAACGACGCACGGCTTCCCGTTCAATGATATTACGCGGCTTCAAAATACCCGCGGTATCTACCAACCGCACGGGAACGCCATTAAGGTCAACAGTTTCTTCTATCGCATCGCGGGTAGTACCGGGGATATGGGTAACGATGGAACGCCTACTCTTAATCAGGGCATTTAAAAGAGAGGATTTGCCCACGTTTGGCCTTCCGCAAATAACTACGCGCAGGCCGTCGCGCAGTATTCTTCCGGCGGAAGAATAGTCGAGTATCTCTTTCAGCGCATCGGCAATCTTGCGCAGCCCTTTAAGTGTATTGCGCAGGCGGTTCCCGGCTCCGGTATCCTCTTCCGGGAAATCTATATATGCCTCAAGGGAAGAAAGTTCTTTTAATATCCCCCTACGCAAAGCGTTGATCTCCCTGGAGAGCCCGCCGCGTAACTGATCCAGGCTTATATCCAGGGCGGAATCGGTTTTGGCGCGGATCAGGTCGATTACCGCCTCCGCCTGAGCCAGGTCGATCCTCCCGTTTAAAAATGCCCTCCTGGTAAATTCTCCTGGAGAGGCCAGCCGGCAGCCGCAGGCCAATGCCGCATTCAATATTTTGCGTAAGGCCACGACTCCGCCATGACAATTTATCTCGACAACATCTTCCCTGGTATAAGAATGCGGGGAACGCATTACGGCAAGGATAACCTCATCGAGTATCTGGCCGGAATGAACTATTCTTCCATAATGCAACGTGTAAGTTTTAAAACCCGTGACCCGTTTCTTGCTCTTGCCGACGAATAGCGCCCCGGCGACCTTCAACGCCCTGGGCCCGCTTAAACGTACAATACCCACCGCCCCTTCACCCGGCGCGGTAGATATTGCGGCAATCGTATCATCAATAGCGTCTATAAGCATCCCTGAATTCCCCCACCACAAATAAAGACCCCGTAACCAATATCAAATCCCCCTTGCGGGCAATCTGCGCAGCCTTGGACATCGCCTCCCGCGTACCGCCGGTAACAAACAGGTTGCCCTCTTTCTGCGGGAAATATCCCCGCAGGTATTCCGGTGCTGCCGCCCTCGGATTGTCGGCTTTTGTCAAAACAACCTTATGGGCAAACCTGGAAAGATGCGCGCTTATGCCGCCAATGTCCTTGTCCTGCGAAACCCCGAATACCAGTATAAGTTCCCTGTATCTAAAAATATTCCTGACCGCTGATTTTAAAACCGCCGCGGATGCGGCATTCTGTGCGCCGTCAATCACAATGAGCGGCTTCCGGCAAAGCACTTCCATCCTGCCCGGCCAAACAGTATTATAAAGCCCTCTTCTTACGCTATCAATGCCGACTTTATAACCATAGCGGCTCAAGGCCTCCACCGCGCCAACGGCAAGACTGGCATTGACCAGCTGGTGATCGCCCAGCAGCCTGATACTTAGCGAGCTGTAATTATTATTCACCCCTTTTATCGAAAAACTTTTGCCTTCAGCAGAATACCTTATTTCCCTGCCTACGCGCAAGAGGCCCGCCTTCATTTTACCGGCCCTGGCCTCGATAACCCGCCCGGCCTCTTTTGACTGGGGAGAACAAACAATCACGGAGCCGCGCTTGATAATTCCGGCTTTTTCTCCTGCGATCCTGGCTAATGTTTTTCCTAAATACATGGTATGCTCGTAGCTTATGGGGGTTATCACGGAAACCAGGCTATTTGCGACATTGGTCGCATCCAGCCTGCCCCCTAATCCGGTCTCCAGCACGGCAAAATCAACATTCTTTTTATTGAAATACAAGAATGCCAGCGCGGTACAGGCTTCAAAAAAAGAAAGCGTGCCGGACTTCTTTATCTCCGGTTTTAAAAACTCAACCAGCTTGACAAACTCCTTCCTGGATATCATGCCTTCAAACTGCTCCCGTGGAGAGGACTGGACCGGACCGAGGACGCGGATGCGTTCCCGCAGATCCGACAAATGCGGGGAGGTATATAGGCCTACGGAAAAACCTGCCTGCCTTAAAATATAAGCGATAAAGGCACACGTTGATCCCTTGCCCTTGGAGCCTGCTACATGGATAACTTTAAGTTCCCTGTGGGGATTGCCGATTGACTGCAGGAGGTTCTTTATTCTTTTAAGGCCGACAGACCTCTTATAAGGATAGCGGATTAACCTTTCATAATTTAGCAGTGATTCCAAATATTTAACAGCCGCCGGGTATCCATCCATCAATGCCTGAAATGCCTTATGCCTGTGGTAACCATGGCAATCTTATGCTTATTGCAAGCATCGATTATTTTCTGGTCGGCAATAGAACCTCCCGGCTGGATTATGGCCCGGACATGCGCCTTATGCGCCCAGGAAATAGCGTCCTCTTTCGGGAAAAAGGCGTCCGAAGCCAAACAACACCCTTTACCGGCGTTGCCGGATTTATTCCTGGCGATCATGACTGAATCCACGCGGGACATCTGGCCGGCACCGATACCAACGGTCCGGGTCCCCTTTGCAAAAACAATAGCATTGGACTTAACATGCTTGGCTACTTTCCAAGCAAAGAGCAAACTTTGCATCTGGGCCCTGGTAGGCTTTTTCCTGGTGACTACCTTCAGATTACCCGGCTCCAGGCTTAAAAGGTCCTTATCCTGCAAAAGCATCCCGCCGCTGACGCGTTTGAATTCCGGCTCTCTGATAACGCTCAAATCATCCAGTTCCAGCAGGCGCAGGTTTTTCTTATTCTTAAACAAAACCAGGGACTCCTTGGCGTAAGCGGGAGCTATAATGCATTCCAGAAATCCGCTTTTGGATACGGCCTTGGCCGTAAGCAAATCCATTTTCCTGTTTAAGGCTACGATACCGCCGAAAGCGGAAAGCCGGTCGCACTTCCATGCGTTAAGATAAGCCTTGTCCAACGACTTATCCTCTGCGGCCCCGCAGGGGTTATTGTGTTTGACAATGACCGCGGCCGGACCGTTAAATTCTTTCACCAACTCAAGAGCGGAGTTCAAATCCAGGATATTGTTAAACGAAAGCTCTTTACCCTGCAGCTGCCTGGCGCCGATCAATCCCTTGTTTTTCCCTTTTTCTTTATAAAAAGCCGCCTGCTGGTGGGGATTTTCACCATAACGCAAACCCTGGATCTTTTCGAAAGATAAAGTCAACTCATCCGGAAAGCCTTTCGAAGACAGGTTGTCTTTGAAATAACTGCTCAAGTAACCATAAATGGAGGCGTCATATCTGCTGGTATGGGCGTAGGCCTCGATACCCAGCTGGCGCAACAACTCCTCGGGCAGGCAACCGTTATTCTTCTCTAATTCCGCGATCAAGCGGGGATAATGCCGGGGGTTACAAACCACCCCTACGGACCGGTAGTTTTTTGCGGCGGAACGCAACATGGATGGCCCGCCGATATCTATATTCTCGATAATCTCCTCAATGCCTACCCCGGGCTTCTGAATGGTCTTTTCGAAAGGGTAAAGGTTGACCACAACTAAATCAATAAGCCCAATACTGTGTTCTTCTAGCTTGCGCATATGCTCGGGGTTTGCGCGCAAGGCAAGCAGGCCTCCGTGGATCGCAGGATGTAATGTCTTTACTCTCCCGTCGAGCATCTCGGGAAAACCGGTATAGACAGAGACATCCTTGACCGGAATATCATTCTCCCGCAGAATCCTTGCCGTGCCGCCGGTGGAAATAATCTCTACGCCGAACCTCTTCAGAGCCCTGGCCAAATCCAGTATGCCGGCCTTATCCGACAGACTGATGAGCGCCCGTTTGATCTTGATCATTATCTTTCTCCTTTGATACAACGCATGAGTTACTTGTTAAAACGAAAGTTGGCCAGGTCCCCGTCCTGCATAATGTAATCCTTTTGTTCAAGCCGCATCTTCCCCGCCTGCTTGGCCTGCGTCTCGCCGCCGGCCTGGATAAAATCATTGAAACCTATGATCTCGGCACGGATAAAGCCTCTCTGGATATCGGAATGTATCTCTCCTGCGGCCTCCCAGGCGGTAGTCCCATTTTTGATCAGCCACGCCCGGTTTTCCTTATCCCCTACAGTAAGAAAAGAAATGTATCCGCTTTGCGCTACGGCCCAGACCAGCATAGCCCCCGCGTTCTCAGCCTCTGCCTTATCCACCAACACTATAGGCCTGATGGTCAATAAACCATACCCTGAAACAAGCTGGCTGTCTTCTGCGGATAATCCGAGGCTGGAGATAAATTCCTCTTTCTCCAGGACTGTTTTCATTTTATCCAAAAGCAGCTTTTCTTTTTCCTCCGGCTGGCGGCCGAGGCGCGTTTCTACAAAATCCAGGTCTCTTAAAATCAGGTCTGCTTTGGCATCCCGGGAGGCGATGATCGCATCGGACTCCAAAGCCGCGTCTTCAGCCGTCACCTCCACCTGGGCATAAGTTTTCTTTTTCGCCTTTACCAGCTTGTCTGCCTGATCAAGTTTTTCGTCCTTTATGTTGTGTTTACCCGGAGAAATCTCCGGTATCCCAAATACGCTTATTTTCATGATCCCTTAAGTTAATGACTAACTTCCTCGTGTTTTTTGCTGGCTTGATATTGGTTGATAATCGGGGCGGCTAACTT
>JAQUKF010000077.1 GCA_028719265.1 Candidatus Omnitrophota bacterium | reverse complement strand
GAAACCTTAAGCCTCCTCCTGAACCAGAAAGAAGGCCAGCCGGCGCCGATGGTCAAAATAGACAAGGCGTATTACGTGTTCGCGCTCAAGGATAAAAAACCCGGGCGCATACCGGAATTGGGCAAAATGAAGGACAAGATAAACCAGATCATAATCAACCAGGAGGCAAGAAAGGCCGCGCAGGATAAAATAAAGGCCTGTTCCGAAGAGTTAAAGAAAAATAAACCATTTGAGAAAGCAGCCAAGGCCAACAGGTTGAAGGTCGAAGAGACCAAATTCTTCAAATCCACAGACAAGATCGACAATCTTGGGCAGGCGGAGCTATTCTGGGAAACAGCCAAAAAATTAAAGGAGGGACAGGCAAGCGAGCCTTTCTCGGACCAAAACGGCTTCTACATCATAAAATTAAAAAGCATTAAGCCCGTTGATGAGAATAAGTTCAACGAGGAAAAGGCGGGAGTCGAAGAGAAGATATTAACCCGGAAGAAGAACGAGCTGTTTGCGAAATTCATCGAGGAAACCAAGAAAAAGGCCCAATAAACCAAGATCAGGCGCCTAAATAAAAAAACGGAGCTGGATATTATTTATCCAACTCCGTTTTTTATAGTTCCCGTTAAGCGCTTATCTTTATGGAATTGACCGGGCAGGAATCCGCCACTTCCTGCAGATTGCAAGAAGCGCTGGACTGCGATTTTACATGGGCAACGCCGTCACCCTGTACCTCAAAGACCTCAGGGCATGACTGTTCGCACAAACCGCAACCTACGCAGGTAGAAGCATCAACCGTAACTTTTGGCATCTCTTTCTCCTCGCCCGACAAGGGCAGACCCGCCTGGAGCATTTAAGGCGGGGTATTGTTATTATCGCTCCAGGAGGTTCTCAAACATCTCTTCGTGAGTAACCTCTTCGCTTAATATATGCGTGACCAGCTGGTAAGTAACATGATCCTTACCGAATGTCTTCTTGGCTATCTTGTTATACACCTCGATCGCCTCCGCCTCTGCTTCGGCAACGATACGTATGATCCTGTTGATATCGGCGGTATTCCTGGGAGGCATAAGATAAGAAGAATTAGCTCCTTTTTCCAGCTCCATGGGGTTAGCCACAGGCACATCCCCTAATTTCGTTATCAAATCCGCCAGCTCGCCGGCATGCTCCAGCTCATCCTTGGCTATCTTCTCCAGCATCTCCTTCATATCTTCATATGCACGGCCGCTGACTGTCTGCGCCATGTACCAATAAAGATAAAAGGCCAGCCATTCATCGCAATAAGCCTTATTCAGATCTTTTACCAGGTCCTTTAAGCTTAAATCCACGATTGCCCTTGCCTGCTTGCCCATAATTAACCTCCTTGTCTACCCAGGTAACTTCCCTTCGGGGGAACGCCAACGCAATTTTCGCCACGAGGTGGATACTGGCGCGATTCAAATAAACGCCGCCAGCCTTTTAAGCGCCGGGTGCCTGCGTTTCCAATTTCAGGTTATATTTCTTTATATTATTATCCGCAATATCCTGGACCTTCTTTGTTTCTTCAGGATTATTGAGAAGGTGTTTAAACCTTCCCTGCAGTTTAAGGTATTCTTCTACAGGCTTGGGAGTTATCTGTCTGCGCGCGGCCAAAGCTCCGTATTCATACTCAAATAAAGGATAAAGACCGGTTTCCACCGCCGCCTTTGCCACGGAGAGCATCTTGTTAGATTCATGGCGCCATCCCAAAGGACAAGGCACGTGCACCTGGATATATTTAGGCCCTTTAATGGCTATGGCCTTCTTGACCTTGCGGATCAGGTCCTGCGGGAAACCCGCGGAAGCCGTAGCCACATAGGGTATCCCGTGCGCCGCGCATATCTCCGGCATTGGCTTTTTCGGCCGCACATTACCCGAAGAAAGGCTGCCTATCGGGCTGGTAGTAGTATTCGTATCGAAGGGGGTCAAGCCGCTTCTCTGCACCCCTGTATTCATATAGGCTTCATTATCATAGCATACATACAAGATATCGTGTCCGCGTTCGAGCATGCCGCTCAACGCCTGCAGCCCGATGTCCGCGCTTGAGCCATCCCCTCCCTGGGCGATAACATTGACCGCGTCTTTCTTCCCGAGGTATTTCAATGCCGCCTCTATGCCTGAAGCAACGGCGGCGGAATTCTCGAACAAGGAATGTATCCACGGCACGCCCCAGGCTGTTTCCGGGTACTTGGTGGAAAACACCTCAAGGCAGCCGGTATTATTGGCGACAATCGTATTCGCCCCCGCCGCTTCAATTACCAGGCGCGCGGCGATCGCCTGCCCGCAGCCTGCGCAGGCGGTATGTCCTGATTTAAATAAAGGGCTATTCTCCATATTCTTCCTTTAATAATTCCGGTTTCAGATCCACAAAATCAAAATTGGCTTCTTTGGCGTTCAATCTCCTGAAAACCTCATGTATGGTCTCCGTAGTAATATCCCTTCCGCCCAGACCGCCGACAAAACTGCTGATCACCTTGGGAGACTTCTTCTTGCCGAAGAATAACGACTTTACGTCCGCGGCTACCGGGGCGTAGGCGCCTAAAGAAACCGCCTTATCCAGCACCGCTACCTTAGGTATGTTTTTCAAGGCCTCGTAAATACGCGCGTACGGGAACGGACGGTATGAAATGATCCGCAGCAGGCCTACCTTCTTGCCTTTCGCGCGCTGCTCATCCACTACCTCCTTGATCGTGCCGCAAACAGAACCCATGGCTACGATCACCTTATCGGCATCTTTAAGCCGGTACTCTTCAACCAGCATATCCTTGTAATCCCGGCCGAAAACATCGCTGAACTCCTTGCTTATCCCGGATAAATAACCTATCGCCTCCCTCATTGTCTCCTGGATAACAAAACGCGTTTCCATATAATAGTCGGGGTCTGCCAGGAGACCTAAACTTATGGGGTTCTCCGGGTCTAACTTATACAAAGGCTTATAAGCAGGCAGGAATTTGTTGACCTTCTCCTGCTCCGGGATATCCACTGTTTCCATCCCGTGGGTCAGGATAAAACCGTCCATGCACACCATTACCGGCAGCATCACCCGCTTATCTTCGCCCAGGCGGTAGGCAATAAGATGAAAATCCACCGCTTCCTGGTTATTCTCCGCGTAAAGCTGGAACCATCCCGAATCGCGCAAGGATATGGAATCCTGCTGGTCATTCCAGATATTTATCGGGGCGCTTACCGCGCGGTTAGCGCAGGTCATTACTACGGGTAGGCGCATGCCGGCGATATTGAAAAGCACCTCCTGCATATAAAAAAGCCCCTGGGAGCTGGTAGCGGTGTAAACCCTTACGCCGGCTGCCGAACCTCCCAGGACGACTGAAGCGGCGGAATGCTCGCTTTCCACGTTCACGAACTGGGATTTAAGCTCACCGTTGGAAACCATCTGGGCCAAATCTTCAACTATGTGTGTCTGGGGAGTTATGGGATAAGCTGAAACTACTCCCGGTTGGCAGGATTTTATGACTTCGGCTATCGCGTGTGACCCTTCTAAAAATTCTTTCACTGCTGAAACTCTCCTTTATTAAGCCTGTTTTTGGTCCTTTGAATCCTCGCTAACCATGGCGATATCTTTCTTAGGGCATATTTCCGCGCACAGGCCGCAGCCTTTGCAAAAAGTATAATCCACCGAAAAGGCGTTCTTTTCCTTGCCGCTTACGCACCCTTCCGGGCAGATCATTACGCACATCCTGCAGGCGATACAATTCTGGTGCAGGTAGTTCGGCCGCACCAGGGTCCTCCAGCTGCCGGTCTTATCACCTTTGCTATTCTTAGGTTTTACGGTTAACGGGCCAAACATTTATTTTTTACCTTTCTGGATGAATTCAAAGCCTTCCTGGACCGCCTTGATATTGCCTTCCTGGGCTTTTCCGCTAAAGCGCTTCTTGACTACTTCAACAAGGTTATCCAGCTTCAATTCTCCGGTGGCGGCGGCAAAGGCGCCGATCAGAGCGGTATTCCCCAAAGGCCTGCCGATATTCCTTAAGGCGATCTCATTGGCCGGGACCACAAAAACGCTCTGCTTGGCCTTCATTTTCGGCAGTTCCAGGTCTTCTTTTCCGTTAATGATAGCTACCCCGTCCTCTTTTAAGCCTGAAAAACAGTTATACCCGCGCAAAAGGGTCGGGTCCACTATAATTACGTAATCCGGCTCATATATCTGGCTGCGCAGTCGCACGGGATTGCTGTCCACGCGCACAAAGGCGTTCATCGGCGCCCCCATCCTGGCTGCCCCGAAGTTAGGGAAAGCGTAAGGATACTTCCCTTCGTTAAAATAGCTAAAGCCCAATAAGGCTGCGGTTGTGATTGCGCCCTGGCCTGCGCGGGCATGGATCCTGATCTCTTTCATGATACTCCTAAAACGATTAAGGTCTTATAACGGGAGGGCATAAAATACTTGCCATACCACCACAAAAACCTGAAGAACTGATTTTCTTGATTATATATCTTAAACTGAATTTGTCAAGTATGTTTATTTTTAGAGATTTTTCCGGATAAACTCGGATGTACGGTCAAGCAGTTCCAGGATCCCCTCCGCCTGCTGCTCCTCCAGGGTTCCCAGGCCGCAGGCAGGGCTGACCATCAACCTCTCCAGCAGGAGCTGACGGTCTATCCCCTTCTTGACCAGCGCCTCGATACCGGATCTTATCTTGCCGGCCAGCCCTTCGGGGGTCTGGCTGGAGTTATAACCCTGGGTTGGAACAACCCCCCAACAAACTATCCCGCCTCTCTTCAGGAAACGGTTCAATTCACCGGCGTAGAGCACGAACCTCTCCTGGAATTCAAAAGCGTCAAAGTTGATAATGTCTATGCCCGGCGCCTCCATCAGCATGGACCAATCGGTATTACCGCAGCAATGTATCCCGGTAAGGCATCCGGAGGCCTTTATCTCACCGGTAAGTTCATCCAATACATCGATTACGTCATTGCGGTTGACCGGGGTATAAGCGGAGCCTACGGAAGTAAGATACGGCTCGTCAAAGAACATGATCATTCTCTTGCCGAAAGGCTTGAAATAATCAAGCTGCCAGAGAGCCTTCATGCTCAACCCGTGCACCATAGCCTGCATCAGGACCTCATCGTGCAGGATACTTTTACCCTCACGGTCATTTATCCCCGAGCAGAAAGTAAAGGGGCCGGTAACCTGACATTTGATGAATTCTATCTTGGATAGGTCTGAATTCTTTAGTTTCTGGGAAAAGGCATAAAGGCCTTCGGCGGATTGACGGGTTATTTCGAAATAAGACAGGTCGCGCTCGATGAACTTGGCATAGAAGGCCTCCAATTCGCTTTCCCTGTCGGCAGGGTCAAAACGCACATCCCTGCCGTCCAGCCTGATGCCGGGCAGGTTCTCGCTGAACT
>JAQUKF010000076.1 GCA_028719265.1 Candidatus Omnitrophota bacterium | reverse complement strand
CGGTTCTGGTCTTAAGCCTTATCCCTGATTTCCTTTCGACTATACGCGCCACCTCCGCCGGATGACCCGTGGCGTCAATAACGGCTTTGGCGCGCATACTGATAGGATCAACATGCAGCTTCGCCATCTCTACCGCGCTCCAGTTCAACACCAGGCCTTTTACCTTTTTGTTGCGTACCATTACGTCCTCTACGTTCATCAGGTTAAAAATTTTCAACCCGGCCTTCACCGCCTTTGAGCAAATGGTGGAAACCGCTTCGATGGAATCAGCCAGATAATAACCCGGCTCATAGCGCCTGCTTTGAACACCGAACTCATCCAGGATCCCCTTGGCCTTTTCCTGCACTACGATCTCATTGAACATGGCCCCTCCGCCCCACATGCCGCCTCCCACGGAAAGTTTCCTTTCAAATAAGACAACTTTCTTTCCGGCCCTGGCCAGATAATACCCGCAGACCATCCCGGCCGGACCCGCACCGGCTATGGCGACATCAACCTCAAGCGCCCCGGTCAATTTCTTGTTATACGATTCGATAATCGCCCTGGAAATCTTTACCTCATCCAAACGCATGCATCCTCCTTTTTTAGTACCACCTGCACTGTCTGCAAAGAAAAACCCTTATGCCAAGGCATAAGGGTCATAAAAACGGTAATTATTCCCTCCGCTGGCATTATCCAGATCAGGTTAATTTAGGGTAATCCGCTTGCTGCGCGGAACTCTCAGGCCGGCTCACCGCCTCCCCTATATTTTATATTAAAACATTAGGCGCTTATTGTCAATGTTTTACTAATTAATATCTTAAACCAAATTGCCAAATTTTTATTTCGATATCAGGAATATGCCGGCCTGGGCAAGCAGGTTCGGAATAAAATGTATTTTCCTTGCCTGTCCGATATATGCGCTGCGTTCGATATTGATACCTTTAATCCGGCAGTATCTTTTGAAATCGGATATGCTCAAGAAATGCAGGTTGGGTGTTTCATACCACTGATAGGGAAGCGGACCGGTCACCGGGGTCCTGCCCTGGAAAAACATCTGCAGCCGGGATTTGTAATGCGCGAAGTTAGGGAAACCTACGACTACTTTTTTCCCTACCCTCAAGGCGTCAATAAGCACCTTATCCACGTGCAGGATCTGTTGAAGGCTTTGATTAAGCACTACGTAATCAAAGGTTTTATCTCCGAACTCGGCCAGGCCGCTGTCAACATCTCCGTGAAAAACATTTAACCCCTTTGCCACGCACCTGTAAATCTCCTGGTTATCGATCTCTATTCCCTGCCCATGTACGCCTTTTTCCTTGATCAAAAGATACAAAAGGTCCCCGTTCCCGCATCCCAGGTCCAAAACAGTAGAGCGCGGTTCAATCATATCCAGGATTATCCCGTGGTCCAGTTGTACGTCTTTACGCGCCATAATCACCGGTCACCTCATAAGCGTAGAATATCTTTTTAAGGAAATGCTTCAGCAGGTGCGTCTCCTCTTCCACCTCCAGGAGGAACGCGTCATGCCCATAGGTAGAATCCACTTCGCAATAAGTCGTCTCGATCCCCGCCAGCTTACAGGCCTTAACGATCTCCTTTGACTGATAAGCCGGATACAACCAGTCGGACTTAAAGGAGATCACCAGCACCTTGGCCTTATTGCCCCTCAGAGAATCTTCGAAACGCCTGCCGGCGGAGGCATCGAAATTATCCATCGCCTTGGTAATATAGAGATACGAATTTGCGTCAAAACGTTTAACGAAATTATCTCCGCGGTAACGCAAATAACCTTCTACCTCGAAATCGGCGGTAAATTTAAAAGGCTCCCCGGCGTTCTTTTTGGCCCTGCCGAATTTTTCCGCCATCGACTTATCGCTCATATAAGTAATATGCCCGATCATCCTGGCTACCGCCAGGCCCTTGGAGGGAGACGCTCCATCGTAATAATTCCCCGATTTCCAATGCGCATCAGCCATGATCGCCTGCCTCCCCACTTCGTTAAAGGCGATCTGCTGGGGTGAATGTTTGATAGTAGTTGCGATCGGCACGGCGCTGCGCACGTTTTGCGGATAATTGACCAGCCAGGACAAAGCCTGCAGCCCCCCCATTGAACCGCCGACAACCGAAAGTAATTTCTCTATACCCAAATGATCGATCAGGCGTTTCTGCGCACGCACCATATCGTTGATTGTTATCAGGGGAAAATCCAGGCCAAACGGCCTTGAAGTCCTGGGGTTAATGCTGGATGGTCCGGTCGAACCTTTGCAGCCGCCTAAAACATTCGAACAGATCACAAAATATTTATCGGTATCAAATGCCTTCCCCGGTCCGATAAACTCATCCCACCAGCCGGTATTCTCCTTTCCTTCGTGTACTCCCGCGGCATGCGCGTCTCCGGAAAGCGCGTGAGCAATCAAAATGGCATTGGACCTATCCCTGTTCAATACCCCGTAGGTCTCGTAAGCCAGGCTAATCGGCCCAAATTTATCCCCGCTCTCGAGCTTTAAATAATCGAAGGTAAAAAGCTCCGGGCTGATAATACCTACGCTTTTATGTTTATCGGTCTTTTTTTCTTTGTCCATTTCGCCTCTCCCGGCAAAAAACCATCATCGTATCATAAATCCCTTGACGGGGATTCCTGAAAAAGCCATGTGCTCAAATATCTCTCCCCCGTATCAGGAAAAATAACCACTATGGTCTTACCTTTGCTTTCCTTGCGCCTGCCTACCTCTAAAGCCGCCCACAATGCCGCCCCGCTTGAAATACCTGCCAGGATACCCTCTCTCCTTGCCAGCTGCCTGGCAGTTAAGCCGGCATCCTCGCTGGATACCCTGATTACCTCATCAATAATATCCCGGTTCAGCACCCCGGGAATAAACCCTGCCCCTATCCCCTGGATCTTATGCGGCCCGGCGGCTCCTCCAGAGAGAACCGCCGAAGATTCAGGCTCAACAGCAATGACCTTGAATCCGGGCCTCCTTTTTTTAATTACCTCGGCAACCCCCGTAATTGTCCCTCCTGTACCCACCCCGGCAACCAGGATATCTACCTTGCCGGAAGTATCTCTCCATATCTCCTCGGCTGTTCCTCTGCGATGGGCTCTGGGGTTGGCCGGATTATTGAACTGCTGAAGAATAATAGCCTTGGGGATCTTCTTTGCCAGCTCCTCCGCCTTTCTTACCGCGCCTTTCATCCCATCGGATCCGGGGGTCAAAACAAGCTTTGCTCCGAAAAAAGCCAGAAGATGCCTCCTTTCCATGCTCATTGTATCCGGCATGGTCAATGTCAGCTTGTATCCTTTGGCAGCGCAAACAAAAGCCAGGGCTATCCCGGTATTACCGCTGGTAGGCTCAATTATAATCGCGCCCCTCTTAAGCTTCCCTTTTTTCTCCGCGTCCTCAACCATAGCTATACCGACACGGTCCTTTATACTGGCAAGGGGGTTGAATGATTCAATCTTTGCCAGAACCGTAGCCTTTAAACCCCTGGTAATCCGGTTAAGCCTCACCAGAGGCGTTTGTCCTACAGTCTTGGTAATATCAGTAAAAATCTTCGCCATTTATTGCACCGCCTTACTCAGCGCCCTGTCAATATCGCGAATTATATCGTCTATATGCTCTATGCCTATCGACAAGCGTACGAAATCGGCTGTAACCCCGGCCGCCGCCTGCTCCCGTGGAGACAATTGCTGATGCGTGGTTGTTGCCGGGTGAATTGCCAGGCTTTTAGCGTCACCTACGTTGGCCAAATGCGAGATCAATTCCAGGGAATCGATAAACCTCTTTCCCGCTTCAAGCCCGCCCTTGATCCCAAAACCTATGATCGCGCCTGCTCCCTTAGGCAGGTATTTTTTTACCCTGTCTCTTTCCGGGCTGTCTTTTAAACCGGGGTAATTCACCCAGCTTACTTTCGGATTTCCCTGCAGGAATTCTGCAACAGCCAATGCGTTCTCAGAATGCCTAAGCATCCTTAAATGCAGGGTTTCTATCCCCTGTAAAAATAAAAATGAATTGAACGGCGATAAGGCCGGCCCCAAATCCCGCAACAGACTTACCCTTGCCTTGGCAATATAGGCGATGTTTCCCTTCGCTTTAAAAGCATCTACAAAATCAATACCGTGATAGCTGGGATCAGGCCCGGAGATCAGGGGGAATTTACCGTTACCCCAATCAAACCTTCCCGAATCCACGATTATCCCTCCCAGGCTTGTTCCGTGCCCACCGATAAATTTAGTAGCGGAGTAAACAACGATATCCACCCCGAAATTTATAGGCCGTAGCAAATAAGGCGAAAAAGTATTATCCAAAACAAAAGGGACTCCGTTTTCATGAGCAACGCCCGATATCCCCTCCAGGTCCGCCACGCTTAATTTAGGATTACCTATGGATTCTGCGTAAACAGCCTTGGTTTTGGGGGTAATCGCCTTTCTCAACGCCTCCAGGTCATTCAAAGGAACAAAATTTACCTTTATGCCCAGCCGCGCGAAGGTGTAACGAAAAAGGGTATAGGTACCGCCATAAAGGCTGTCGGTGGAAACAATCTCATCCCCCGCCTGGGCGATATTGAGCAAGGAGATGGCGATTGCCGCCTGGCCGCTGGCTACGGCCAGCGCGCCTACGCCCCCATCCAGCAAGGCCATCCTCTTTTCCAAAACCTCGGTAGTAGGGTTCATTAACCGCGTATAGATATTCCCCTCTTCTTTTAGGCCGAAAAGGTCGGCGGCATGCTGCGAATTCTTGAACTGATAAGATGCGGTCTGATAGATCGGTACAGCCCTTGAACCGGTAACAGGATCCGGCTCCTGGCCGCCGTGTAAAGCTAAAGTCTCTATTTTTAATTCAGCGCTTTTTTTATCCATCTTGACCCCCTTAGCCTAAATTGAATAAGCAAAAATCTCCTGTTTGGCGTTAACTTTCTCCACCAGGTCGCCAAAAGTTATATTGTCGATTATGCCGGAGGCGGAATCCGAAACCTTCTTCCAAATCCCCCTGAAAAGACAACATTTCAAATCGCTGCATTTGCTATAATTCTTTTCTACGCACGAAATAGGCTCTATCGGCCCCTCGATGAAGCGTACCACCTGCCCAAGCGTGATATCCGAAGGGTCCTTTGCCAAATAATACCCTCCCGTATTACCTCTCCTGCTCTCCACAAAACCACCCTTCTTTAACTCCAGGAGCACCTGCTCCAGGAATTTTACCGGAGCGTCAATGCGTCTGGCGACCTCGTTAATCGTCGATACCCCTGATTCATAATGCAGGGCAAGATCCAATAATGCCTTTAAAGCGTAATCCCCTTTATACGTTATTCTCATTTCGCCACCCCTATCCTACTATCTCGATAAACTTAGTAGAGTATAACTCAAATAAAACATTTGTCAAGCACATATTTTCAAAATTTCCCAAATTTGTAGCAAGCTTTTTCTGTAATCTATTATTTATCATTGGGTTAAGATAAAATTTTGTGCACTGAACTAAATTTCATTTTTTAGGTATTTCTGCAACTGGTATAATTT
>JAQUKF010000075.1:3376-5711 GCA_028719265.1 Candidatus Omnitrophota bacterium | reverse complement strand
AGACGGATGGAAACCTGGCGAAGAGGGCGATCAAGGATGTGATGACCAGGAACCCGGCGGTCGTCAATAAGGATATGCTGGCCGCAGAGGCAATGCGTATATTGCAGGCCAGAAAAATAGATGAGGTCCCGGTGGTAGACGATCGTATGCGTCCGGTAGGCCTCCTGGATGTTCAGGATTTGCTTAAGGCGGGGCTGCTTTAAGAGGGAAGGGTTATGGATAGAAATAAGCTTTACGCGCGCCTGAAGAAGGTCAAGCTGATGCTGCTGGATGTGGACGGGGTCCTGACCGACGGGAGGATAATTTACGATTCGGCCGGCAAGGAACTTAAATTCTTTGACGTGCATGACGGCCTGGGAGTATATGTGTTGAACAGGGCGGGGATACCGACTATTTTGGTTACGGCCAAAAGTTCCGAGACGATAGTGCCGCGCGCCAAGGATATGCGGGTGGCCGAAGTTTTTGGGGATGTCTTCCCGAAAACCACGGTGCTGGATAAAGTTACCAGGAAGTATAAGGTGGGAATAGATGAGATATGCTTTGTAGCCGATGACCTGGTGGACCTTTCCCTTATGCGCAAGGTCGGCATGCCGGTAGCGGTAAGCAACGCCTGCGGGGAAATAAAGAAATCCGCGCTTTATGTAACCAGGCGCATGGGAGGCCGGGGCGCCGTCAGGGAGGTCGCTGAACTGATACTTAAAGCGCAAGGCAAATGGAAGGATATACTGAAGTTCTATGGGGCATAAGAAATCCGTTTTATTGACCTTGGCGATTATTTTATCCTGCGCAGGTATTTTTGCCGCCGAGCCGGATAAACCGGCGCCTCAAGCCAATGACCCCGAACAGCAGATCGGGGATTTTTCCCTTTCCGGATACGGAGATAAAGGCAAGAAGGCATGGGACCTCTCCGGAAAATCCGCGGATATAGTGAATGAAGTAGTAAAACTTAAGGATGTGGTAGGCAATCATTATGCGGACGAGGACAATATAAACCTCACGGCTGATAAGGGAAGGTTTGACAAGAAAAGCGGAGTTGTGCATTTGGAGGACAACGTAATAATTACCACTTCCAGCGGGACGAAGATGACGACAGATTCGCTGGATTGGGACCGTAAGCAACAGGTAGTCAGCACCCTGGATGCGATAAACCTTAAACGGCAGGATATGAACTTAAGCGGAGAGGGGGCGAGGGGGCAAACCGCCCTTAAGCAGGTAGCTTTAGAGAAGAATGTGCGTCTGGATATAGAGACCCAGGATAAGCAGGAGAGCAAGAAAGAGAAGATTGTGATCATCTGCGATGGGCCGCTGGAGGTGGATTACGAAAAAAATATTGCCATATTCAACAATAATGTTAAAGTAGAAGCACCGGACTTAACGATTTACAGCGACAGGATGCAGGTGTATTTTACCCCGAAGCCCGCAGCATCTTCCAAAGTCGAAGAATCCGCGGTAACATCCAGTTCTATCACCAAGATCGTCAGTGAAGGGAACGTGCGCATATTGCGCGGCGGCAATACCTCTTACAGCCAGGAAGCGGTCTATACCGCCATGGATAAACGCATAGTTCTGACCGGAAGGCCGCACATAGAGATATACCAGACGGAGAAGTTGAATGCAGCTTTTAGAAACTAAAGGTTTGGCCAAGTCGTACGACGGACGCACCGTTGTCAATGGGGTGAACATTACGGTCAAGCGCGGCGAGATCGTCGGTTTGCTCGGCCCCAACGGCGCGGGTAAGACTACGACTTTTTATATGATCGTAGGTATTGTTCCGCCAAACCGCGGCACGATAGTATTCGATAACCATGAAATCACAAACCTGCCGATACACGAGCGCGCCCGTTTCGGCATAGGATATCTTTCACAGGAGGCTTCGATATTTCGCAAGCTGACCGTGGAGGACAATATAAACGCGATACTGGAGACCCTGCCTTTGAGCCGTCAGCAGAGGAAACGCAGGCTTGCTTCACTGCTTGAAGAATTGAATATCGCGCACCTCGCTAAAAACAAGGCTTATACATTGAGCGGCGGGGAAAGGCGCAGGCTTGAGATCACCCGCGCCCTGGTGACTAATCCTTCTTTTATACTCCTGGATGAGCCGTTTTCCGGGATCGACCCGATAGTGGTCAATGAGGCCCAGGAGATTATCAAGGATTTAAGGGCCAAGGGGCTGGGTATATTGTTGACCGACCACAATGTCCGTGAGACCCTGGCTATAACCGATCGGGCATATTTGATTGCCGACGGTTCCATACTCATTTCCGGTTCGGCGAACGAACTGATCAACCATCCGCGCGCGCGCGAGGTTTATCTGGGCGAAAAGTTCAAAATGTGA
>JAQUKF010000075.1:0-3276 GCA_028719265.1 Candidatus Omnitrophota bacterium | reverse complement strand
CGTATCGGTAAGCGGTGAGATGGTAAAAAATAAATTCGAAGAGGTGTTTTCCCAGGTTGCCAAGGAGGCGAAGGTGCCGGGGTTCCGCCAGGGCAAGGCTCCCAGGGAGATACTGGAGAAGCATTACGCATCCGCCGTGCACGAGCAGGTATTAAAGGATCTGGTCCCTGACGTGTATAACCAGGCGGTTGCTTCGGAGAAACTCGATGTCATTGAACTGCCGCAGATAACCGATGTAAAACTTGACCGCAGCAATCTTTCCTTTAAGGCGGTAGTGGAGATCAGCCCGGAGATAACCCTCAAGGATTACAAGAAGCGCAAGATTAGTTATAAACCGGTTGCGGTAGAAGCCGATGAGATCAAGAGACATATCGATTCCATCAAGGAATCGCGCAAGGCGCAGGAGGTGGATGATAAGTTCAGCCGCTGCCTGGGGTATCCAAACCTGCAGGAGTTCGAAAAGGCCGTAGAAAGGCAGATCTTCATTACCAAGGAAAACCAGGAACGCCAGCGTATCGAGAGCGAATTGATCGACAATCTGCTCAAAGGAGTGGAATTCAAGGTGCCGCAGAGCCTTATCAACCGCCAGAAACAAGACATGCTGCGTCAGACAAAGCTGGATTTGGCAATGAAAGGCATCCCCAGAGATAAGATCGACGAGCAGGATAAGCTGCTTATGGAGAGCATAGAACCGCAGGCCCAAAAACAGGTAAAGGTTTATCTGGTGCTGGCCGCGATCGCCAAGAAGGAAGGTATCGCCATAGACGACCATATGCCGGCAAAGGTAATGGAGTTATTGTTAAGCGAGGCGGAGTGGCAAGAGGCCCACTAAAGAGGGAGGTTTATATGGAGACAAAAATGCAGACATTGGTTCCTATGGTAATCGAACAGACCGCCCGTGGGTATGAGCGGGCTTACGATATCTATTCCCGCCTTTTAAAAGACAGGATTATTTTTATCGGTACCCCTATCGACGATTATGTGGCAAACCTGGTAATCGCCCAGATGCTTTTCCTGCAGATGGAGGAAAAGGACAAGGATATCAATATTTATATCAACTCTCCGGGAGGTTCGGTTACGGCGGGCCTGGCGATATACGATACGATGCAGTTCATAAAATGCGATGTGGCAACCTACTGTGTGGGCCAGGCAGCGAGCATGGGGGCTGTGCTGCTGGCGGCAGGGACCAGGGGTAAGCGTTGCGTGCTTCCCAACTCCAGGGTGATGATCCATCAACCATGGGGCGGGGTGCAGGGGGCGGCGGCGGATATATCCATCCAGGCCAAAGAAATACTTACTTTACGCGACAAGATCAACAATATCCTGGTGACGCACACCTCCCAGCCGCTTGAGAAGATACAAAAGGATACGGACAGGGACTATTTTATGTCCGCCCAGGAAGCAAAGGATTACGGGATAATCGATGAGGTCGTATTAAGCAACAAGAAAACAAAATAAAACAAAGGGAGCAGAGAAATGAGAAAAAATTATCTTTTGACACCGGGGCCGACCCCGTTACCGCCTGAAGTATGCCAGGCATTAGGCAAGCCGATCATCCATCACCGTACCCCGCAGTTCCAGGCGATACTGAAGGAGGCCGGCGAGGGTTTAAAGTATGTGTTCCAGACCCAGAATGACGTATTCATCCTGACTTCTTCCGGAACCGGGGCTATGGAGGCGGCAGTAGCCAACCTGCTTTCCCCGCAGGACACCGCCATTACCGTCGAAGGAGGCAAGTTTGGCGAGCGCTGGACGGAATTATGCAAGGCTTATGGTGTTGGCGCCGAGGTTATCAAGGTGGAATGGGGCAAGGTGGTGGATCCTTCGGAGATCGAAAAACGCCTTCAGGCCAATCCCGGAATCAAGGCTGTTTTTACCACTCTTTGCGAGACTTCTACCGGTGTAGCCACCGATATAGAAGCGATCGGCAAGATAGTCGCCAAATACAAGGCGGTTTTAGTGGTGGATGCGATAAGCGGGTTGGGCGCGATAGACCTGAAAGCCGACGCCTGGGGCGTGGATGTCTGTGTCTCGGGTTCGCAAAAAGGTTTTATGCTTCCTCCGGGCCTGGCCTTCATAAGCGTAAGCAAAAAGGCCTGGGATCTGGTCTCTGCTTCAAAAAACCCAAGGTACTATTTTGACCTGACAACTGCCAGGAAGGCCCTGCAGAAGACCGATACTCCTTTTACGCCGGCCATCTCCCTGGTTATCGCTTTGGTAGAGGTTTTGAGGATGATGAAACAGGAAGGGCTGGAGAACATATTCAAGCGCCATAGCCTCATGGCTTCGGCAACCAAGTCCGCGATGAAGGCGCTGGGCCTGGAGTTGTTCGCGCCGAGCGCGCCTTCCGAGGCGGTAACCGCGGTCAATGTGCCCGCGGGTATTGACGGGGAGAAGCTGGTCAAGACCATGCGCGATGTTTATGGCGTGACCATTGCCGGCGGACAGTCGGAGCTGAAGGGCAAAGTGTTCAGGTTCGCCCATATGGGTTTTATCGAAGAGTTTGACATTATCGCCGGTATTTCCTGCCTGGAGAAGGTGCTGAAAGAGATGGGTTATGCCTTTGAGCTGGGCGCAGGAGTCAAGGCGGCGGAGGAAGTTTTTTCAAAAAAGTAAGGAGCGGTGTAAAAATGATTAAGGTATTGGTCAGCGACGCATTATCGGATGAGGGGTTAAAGATATTCAGGGAGTCGAAGGAGCTTACCGTCGATGTCAAAACGGATTTGAAGCCGGATGCCCTGAAAGAGATAATAAAGGATTACGACGCTTTGGTCGTGCGCAGTGCCACCAAGGTAACCGGGGAGGTGATCCAGGCGGCAAAGAAGCTTAAAGTCATCGGCCGCGCCGGAGTGGGCCTGGATAACGTGGACCTGGAGGCCGCAACGCAAAAAGGGATAATCGTGATGAATACTCCGGCGGGGAACACCATTTCTACCGCCGAGCATACCTTCAGCATGGTCTTGGCTCTTTCCCGGAATATCCCGCAGGCAAACTCCTCGACGAAGAAGGGCGAGTGGAAACGCTCCAAGTTTATGGGTGTAGAGCTGTACGGCAAGACGCTGGGGATAGTAGGATTCGGACGTATCGGATCGGAGGTGGCCAAACGCGCCCTTTCTTTCGGGATGAAGGTATTGGCATACGACCCGTTTTTGTCGGCCGAGGTTGCCGAGAGCGTCGGGGTGGAAGTGGCGGAGCTGAAAAATGTACTGGAGAGCGCCGATTATATTACAGTGCATACCCCGCTTACCGATGAAACCAGGCATATGATTTCGGAAA
>JAQUKF010000074.1 GCA_028719265.1 Candidatus Omnitrophota bacterium | reverse complement strand
GGCTCCTATCTTTAGAAAGAGGATTGCCTCAGAATGAAAGGAATGTTTATTTAGCGGCTTTGGATTATTTAAACAATACACGCGGCACCTATACGCTTAAGGCTCCGACTTCAGACGATTTGATGCACAGATTTAACTGTAACTACAGGGATATAGAGAATACGATCAAGTCTTCCGGGGAGGTTACTGTACCAGCTGCTTTGATCGAAGAACTTGAGATGAACGGTTTTAAAGATACGGCCAGGGCTTTGCGCGCAGAGAGAGTCCCCAGCATAAGGCTTTTTGTGGTCAGAGACGGCCTTGCTGCCTCTCTTTTCGGCATCCCGCGCTACAATAAAGCTGTCCTTGCCCGAGATACCATCCCGGTATATACCATTCCCGACAGCCAGGGTAACCTGCGCAGTTACGCCACAGAATACCTGCTTAAACTGATGCTTGCCGACCCTGGGCTATTTGGTTTCGTTATGGACCATGAGGTATATGAAAAGGGCGCCACTCCGCACCGCAGCCATAAACAGGCTTGGGAGGACAGGGGTCGGCTGGATTTCTTCGTGGATGAAGAGACCGGCATTAACAAATTCCTCAAGCTTTATATTGACCGGTTGTTTGCGGAGGGGGATATAGACGGCCTTGACCGCTTCAGGGCCCCCAAGAGCGACCATCAGAAACTGGTCTGTAAATATGCCCGCGCGCGAAAAAGAGAGCTTCTTGCCTCCCGGAAAGTGTTTTTAACCATTAAGTGTCAGGACGAGAAACTCGATAAATGCCGTATGGATTCGGCTATGGAGGCAGGCGGTATAAACTTGGAGGTTCTATATGGAGAATTCGGCAATAAGGAAATATATGTCTACTTGAGCAACCCGCGTTATGTGAGAGGCAAAGATTGTATTCTATTTTTTGACCAAGTGAATCAACCACAGGAAGTTGTAAAATTGATCTTCGCTATCGGGCTTCTGAAAGATTGTAATGCGCGGAGCGTCACTTGCGTTCTCCCTTATGATACGGATAAGTGGATTATTGACATAGTTTCCCGTTTTGCCGATCTTAAACTGGTCACCAAGAAGGAATTTAAAGAACGCTCCTATGGCAAGATGAGCATAAGAAACGAGGTTAAAAGATGCCTCCCGCCTGTTAATAGGGTTTTTGAAGGAGTTTTTGACGAAGTTCTTTTTATGCCCAATACCGAGGCTTTTCGTGATACGGATTTGTTATCGGGGGTTTCAATACAAATCAGCGAAAAAGGGAAGGTTGTTTTACCCGCAGGCCTGAACAAAAATAAGAGTTATGTCCTGGTTTGCGCTACCGATGCCTCTACGGGGATAGTTAATCTTTTCAAGGTTTTATCCGAGCTGAAGAAAAAAGATATTTCCCCGGCTTTATTCTTTACTTATTTCAGTTATATGCGCCAGCATAAGGCATATCGCTTAAAGAAGCACGGGTCTTTTGCTTTAAGCGCAAATAGCGCTTCGGTTATTCTTGAAGCAATCAGCATATATTCGGGCCAGATCCAGACTTTAAACATCCATTTCTCTAAAGAATTAGGTCAAGTGCCCTTAAAAGAGATTTTCCCTGACCTTGTCCGTCCCGCACAGTTCTATAATTTTAACGTTTTTACCGAACTTGCCGCCTTTATCAAACAGAACAATGATTTAAAGTATCCGGTCATAATCGGGGCTGACAAGGGCGCAGCTATATTTTCAGACGATGCCGCCTCGAGAACCGGCATGGAATACGGTGGTCATATGGACAAAAGGCGCGATCCTTCAAAGCCTCTGCGCCTGCAGGTGACTATGACCATGCCGGAAATAGACGTGCAGGGGAGGGATATTGTTCTGCTCGATGATATTATTTCAAGCGGAGAAACGATTATTAAAGCTTCTATGTTGCTGTTGTCCCGTGGCGCCTCACGAATTTTCATCGGATGTGTATACGGGGAATTTACCGAAGGGGTGAGGATTTTCAGTGACCGCAGCGTGCTTTTTTCTGCCGCCAGGCAGCTTCAGGCAGCCGGCCAGATCAGCCAGGAACAGATGGATCTTCTTGAAGCCAGGCAGTCCTTTATCGAGAAAGTGATTTCTACCGATATTATACCGAATCCTTTTGCCATGGTAAAGGTAGGGGATGTCTTAAGAAAACGTAACTTTACCTTGAAGGAGCTAGGCAGTTTTATCAGCCTGTTATCCGATGAGATGCCGGTTGGTATTAACATCGAGGCTTGGGAGAGAAGATTTGTTATAACAAGAGAGCTGTATAAAGTTCTGGGATTACAGTTTGACGATCCTATCGGGACTTTCGATATAACAACGGAAGAAATTAGTTATTCAGGGCGTATCCGCGGACCGGATGGGAACGTAAATTATCGCGTTTTGAAGAATCTCCTCCCGCTTTACAGCCGTATAGAAATCCGGGATTGGGTCCGGTTTATCGAATGCCACGAACAGACGCACAAAAATCATCCCTGGGAAACCAACGAAAACAGGATATTTGCTATACAAGCCCGGAACGAAATATCTTTCCTTCGCCGTTGTTTTATACCGGCGCTAAACCATATCGTCAATAGTGTGTTATCATTGAAATTTCTGTTCCGTACCCCGGAATTAGCCTTTGCAGGTTTATCTAATTGGCGCCCTCCTGTTGAAGGAAGCCTCAGGGATAACTTATTTTTTATAAAGATTGACAGCAATCTACGCCGGGTGGAACCAGTCAGCCCTGTAGAACCTGCCCGCAGGGCAAAAAGGGGGAAAGAAGGGGAGCCTAAACAGGATAAAAAGCGCAGAGGGGAACCGGATAAAAATAAGCCTGGTATTCCCGGCACAGTCCCTCCGGTCGGCGTAAGTGAACTTGTCCTATATGATGAGCATGGAAGGCTTGTCAAGCATCCCGCTTCCGAAACCGGTTCGTTGATTGATATCCCCAAAGGGACTCCGGCAACCCTTTTGCGTTATATGTACGATAACAATATCTTTATTAATACTCCCAAAAAATCAAAAGATATGGCAGGAAGAAGAGGGGGGAATGATTCTTTAAGGACGATACAAAGAGAATTAAGGACTCTCCGTCTTTTGGGCCTGATAGAAGGCAGAGGTCGTTCAGGCTATTGTTTATCTGGATGGATTAAAGGCGTTGATTTGGAGAGGTTGATCAAGGAAATTCCCGAATTAGATACCCCAGATTTGAGTATGGAGCTTATTGATAGGGCCAGGGAGAAGGTGATTCAATTTAGATTAATGCGTAATCCATGGATGGAGGCTTTTCTCCTTCGCTATAAAGACCATGAGAGGCCAGAGAATCTGCTTGTTAAGTTTTTAGCCCGGGATAATCCTATAAAGAATGATATTTTTTCCGAAATAGACAGATTGCCGGAAAGCGAGATCCTGGAAAGAGCCGATAGATACCTGGGGGAATGGCTTAAAGAGCAGCAGGATCAGTTTGGAAGCGACGGCGGATATTACAGTGCTGTAGATTCCTTGGATACCAGGAAGATTATGCTTTATCCTACCATGGGAGTGCTGGATTTGTCGCAGGTCCTTTTTACCAGTCTGGCGATGAATTTCCCGCTTTCCATGGTCGCCAAATTGGAACCTGGCTGCGCTAAGGAAGCGTTTGCCTTTGTTTATTCGATACTCAACGCTATGGCGATACTCTCCGCAAAGGAAGACTTGGTTTTAGTACAAAGGCAGGATGTTGAAGATATACTTAGTTATCTTGCCGGGAAGGCGGGAACCCTTGGGTCCAAGGAAATTTCTTCAAATTTGCTTGCCTTGGCGGGGCTGCTGAAGCCTTTCGATACTGTTTCGAAACAGGAAAGCCTGACAAATCTAATCAAGATTATCCGGCGCCTGGAGGAGAAAAACCGTGAGTGGTCTGAAGTTTTCTCGTCCCCTGAAAACAAAAGAGCCGTATCGCGTTTATCAGGAATAAGTCTTTCCGGAGAGTTGGCCGATATCATCATTGATAATATAAGAAGCAGGGTTCATGAACCGGGGAGAGAATTGAAGATTGAACGTGAATTGAAGCCAGATTACCTTAAGATTATCGGCAATAACCAGGAAAATATAGTTTTCATTAACCTGTTGACAGAAAAACTTAACGGCGTATTGCAATATTCAAGAATCAGGCATGATAAAGTTGTCGAGGAATTTGCCCGCTTGCTGCTTGATGCTTTAAGTAAACTTAATGCCGGCCCGAAGAGGGAGAAGCAGGCATTCCCTGATCGGGTTACGAAGGTGCCCGCAGAATTGGAGATATTCGAGAGGATAGACTGCGGCAAGGTGACTATAAAGGATGAAAACGTTTTTGAAGTCAACCGGCAGATATTGGATAGATTAGGGCAATACCAGGAAAGATTCGAGAAGATACTCGGTTTCATATCGCATTATATTACCGGTCCTCCTTTTGAGACCAATATAATTATCGAGCCGGTGCAAATCGGCGAGCCTTCTATTTGGCACGATTCTGAAACAAATACCATTCATTTCCAGGCAGTCCTTTTAATCCCCTCCGTTCCTTTAAAATACGCTTGTTTTGTCGCCTATCACGATTTTATTCTTCATGCTTATAAAAGGCTTAATGAAAGAGAGTCTACCCGAAGTTCGCGTTTCATTCTGCTCAGCAGTCAGAATTTAGTCGACTCTTTCGCGCAGTTTCAATCTTCCATGGCTCCGATCGAGATACAGGATGCGATGTTGAACAATTTGTTGTCTGGTAAAATCCCCCGGGAATTAATCGAGCTGTCGCGGATTAAGGACCTTCAGATCGGGAATAATAGAACGGGGAGAATCAATGCTTATCACTTGAGGCGCCTCATTGTGGTTATGGGGGGAGATTCGGAAAGGATAGAGAAGGAGAAGGATTATTTGTTAAGAGAGCGGCCTGAACTTGGAAAGTTGCTTTCCGGACTCAAGAAGGATAGCGAGCTTGCGGATTGCACGGCTGCCCCGGATACTTTTGAAAACTTCTTTTCTTCAGCTTTAGATGATGCCCCCGAGGCAAGAGTAGGCGAATTTTTATCCGTGGTAAAAGGTTTTAAAAACCGGGATTTTTCTTTTGAGAGCCTGCAAAAGAAAGTAAGGGCTTTGCTCAATTATCGCGGTGGATCGAACGCTTTAATATATGAATCTGTTTATAATGCGTTGCGCAATATGTCAGAGGCTTTATCCGGAAAAAAGAAGAACTGCGGAGAGGTTCTGGGTTTGGCAGGGCAGATTTCTGGTCTTTATGAAATAGTGGTTAAAAGAGGGACTACTCTTGAAAGGATAAGCCTGGGAGAATTGGAGTCTTCGAACAGGATAATTTATGACCATAACAGGTTGGCGGTGAAGGAGTTCGATGCGGTGAGCAGCCGGGCGGTTTTTGAATTTAAGTTCCACCTTACCCTGCGCAAACTCTTCCAACAGGTTGTGGGAATGGATTCAGCCAGGCTTTCCCATTTAAAAGTACTTACTGATTTTCCCGAATTCGATGCAATAAGGAATTTGGTGTATTTCGGGGAGGCGGATGACGGGTATGTAGTTAAAGCCCTGAATGTTTTTATCAAAGACAGGCCGGATATCCTGCCCCGTGTTTCTTTAACATCTTCCGGCTTGTCCGTCAAGCTGACTTTATCGGAAGTAAGGGAATTTCTTGGGTCCGAATCGACGCTGGAATTTGCCAGAAAAGAAGAGTCAAAATGCCGCAAGAGGTTTTTCTCGCACGATTTCAAAAAACACCGGGATTGCCTGGAAAGAATAATTGACCGTAAATTAAGAAAATTATCCGGTGAGAAATTTGACGTTATTATAGCAGTCAGCAACGCTCCTGTGGAACAATTAAATGAGACCAGGGTGATCTTAGGCAGCAGCAAATGTGACGAGGGGGACGCTGCTTTTATCGGTT
>JAQUKF010000073.1 GCA_028719265.1 Candidatus Omnitrophota bacterium | reverse complement strand
GCCAAGGTAATCCATATAGATATCGATCCTTCTTCGATCAGCAAGAACGTTAAGGTGCATATCCCGATCGTAGGCGACGCAAAGCAGGTTCTAAAGGAACTCATTTGCGAGATCAAACGCGCCCCCGCGATAGAAGACTGGCTGAAGCACGTTGAGGCCCTGAAGAAGAAATATCCTATGGGGTATAAGGAAAAGAATAAGATACTTCCCCAGTATGTCATACAACAGATAGACGAAGTTACCGCGGGTCAGGCGATCATCTGCACGGAAGTGGGGCAGCACCAGATGTGGGCCGCGCAATGGTATAACTATTCCCAGCCGCGCACATTTGTTTCATCGGGCGGATTGGGCACGATGGGTTTTGGCTTTCCGTCGGCAATAGGGGCCAAGGTGGGGTGTCCCGGCAAGACGGTCTTTAATATCGCCGGGGATGGTTCTATACAGATGAACATACAGGAGCTTGCCACCTGCGTTGAAAACAAGATCAATGTGAAGGTGGCCATATTGAACAATGGTTATCTGGGCATGGTGCGGCAGTGGCAGGAGCTTTTCTTTAACCGCCGGTATTCCTATACCCCGATCACCAGCCCGGATTTCGTAAAACTGGCGGAAAGTTACGGGGCTGTGGGCATACGCGTTACCAGTAAAGAGGATGTTAAGCCTGCCTTGCAGCGGGCGCTCGAAACGGATAATACGGTCTTTATAGACTTTCACGTCGAAGAGGAGGAAAACGTTTATCCGATGGTGCCGCCGGCAGAGGCGATCAACAACATCCTCGGCGGACTGGCATAACGTTTTACGCGTTCCCCCTATCCGCTCTTGCGGAAGAGGAAGTTTAAAAATCAGCGAAACCAAGAGGAAGGTGCGGTATGAAACATACGATTTCTGTGCTGGTTGAGAATAAATTCGGCGTCCTGGCGCGCATAGCAGGGCTTTTCAGCGCGCGCGGATACAATATCGCTTCTTTGGCCGTTAGCGAAACGCTGGACCCGGAAGTTTCTTATATGACTATCGTGGTCGAGGCCAAAGACGAGAATGTCCTGGAGCAGATAAATAAGCAGTTGAATAAACTGATCGACGTGATAACGGTAACGGATTTTACCAAAAAGGAGCATATCGACCGGGAGCTGGTACTGGCAAAAGTAAATTATTCGCCCAAAGACAAGGCAAAGCTCGAGGCTGTTTTCGGTAAGTTCGTAGGTAAGATCATATCCCATAAAGCCGATACGGCAGTCATTGAAGCGGTGGGGGACCAGGAACAGATCAAGGCCCTCCTTGAGCAATTGGGGAAATTCGGCGTCAAGGAGATGGTCAGGACGGGGAAGCTGGCGATAAGCAATTAAAAAACGGATGGTCCTTAAAGACAAAGGAAAGCTGTCCCCCGCGAGGGGACAGTTCTGCTTTGGGTTAAGGCTCACCCATTAAAAAGAGGAGGAAGTAGATGGCAAAGATTTATTATGATAAAGACGCGGACTTGAACTTGTTGAACGATAAGACTGTGGCCATTATCGGTTATGGCATACAGGGAAGAGGCCAGTCATTGTGCCTGCGCGATTCGGGGGTGAGGGTGGTTGTTTCCGAAATGGAGGGCACCGTGAATTTCGAGCAGGCGAAGAAAGACGGGTTTGCCCCGGTTAGCGCCGCCGAAGCAGCCAAGGCCGCCGACATCATCCAGATACTTACCCAGGACCACGTGCAGGCCAAGGTCTATAAAGAGTCGATAAAGCCGAACCTTAAAAAAGGCAAGGCGCTTTGTTTTTCCCACGGGTTTAACATCCGTTTCAAGCAGATCAAACCGCCCAAGAACGTGGATGTCTTTATGGTGGCTCCGAAGGGCCCCGGGGCACTGGTAAGGAAAATGTATGAAGAGGGTAAAGGCGTGCCTTCGTTGATCGCTATCCACCAGGATGCTTCGGGCCAGGCAAAAGACCTGGCGCTGGCTTACGCCAAGGCGATCAAGGCTACCACCGCCGGAGTAATCGAGACTACTTTTGTCGAGGAGACGGAGACCGATTTATTCGGCGAGCAGGCAGTACTCTGCGGCGGGGTGAGCGAATTGATCAAGGCAGGTTTTGACACGCTGATCGAGGCGGGATACCAGCCGGAGATCGCTTATTTCGAAGTGCTCCATGAATTGAAATTGATCACCGACCTTATCCAGGAGCGCGGTATTTCCGGCATGCGCAGGGGGGTTTCCAATACCGCCTGCTACGGCGACCTGACCCGCGGACCGAGGATCATCACGCAGAAGACGCGTAAGGAGATGCAAAAGATACTCAAGGAAATAAAGAAGGGGAAATTTGCCAAGGAGTGGATAAAAGAGAACGAGACCGGGCGCAAGAATTTCGACAGCCTGCTTAAGGCCGGCGACGATCATCTTATCGAGAAGGTCGGAAGGCAATTGAGAGAGATGATGCCCTGGATTAAATGAGCGCTTGACTTACGAGCATGTTAATGCGGGTAAGTCAATGCGGGGATTTATCCCGAGCTTGAGAGAAAATTTCGCATCCTGCGGAATTTTTTAAGCGTTTAAGCGCGGGAGAAGAAACAATACCAATATGGAAAAAATAATAATTTTTGATACGACTTTAAGGGACGGAGAACAGGCCCCCGGGGCCTCCCTGAACCGGCAGCAAAAACTGGAGGTTGCTTTCCAGCTGGAGAAGCTGGGGGTGGATATTATCGAGGCAGGTTTTCCGGTGGCTTCTCCCGACGATTTTAAAGCGGTAAACGAAATATCCAGGACGGTCAGGAAGAGCGTCATTTGCAGCCTGGCCCGTTGCATACCGTTGGATATTACGCTGGCGGCAAAGGCGGTAAAGCCGGCAAAGCGCCCGCGCGTCCATCTTTTCCTGGCTACCTCCAAGATCCATCTACAATATAAGTTCAAGAAGGCGCAAGACGAGATAATGAAGATCGCCAGGAGTTCCATACGTATCGCGCGCAAGCATTGCGACGATGTGGAATTTTCCCCGGAGGACGCCACCCGCACGGAAAAGGATTTTCTCTTCCGCATGGTCGAGATGGCGATAGACGAGGGGGCGCGTACGATCAATATCCCGGATACGGTAGGCTACAGCTATCCCCAGGAGATATATTCTTTGATCACGGATATCCGCAATAATGTCCCGAACATCGATAAGGCGGTGATCGCCATCCACTGCCATGACGACCTGGGGCTTTCGACCGCCAATTCCCTGTCGGCGGTCATGGCGGGAGCGCGCCAGGTGCATTGTACGATAAACGGCATAGGGGAGCGCGCGGGCAATGCGTCGCTTGAAGAAATAGTCATGGCGATGAAGACGCGCAAGGATGTCTTCGGCGATTTTTACACCGGCATAAATACCAGGGAGATTTACCGCACTTCGCGGCTGGTCAGCAAGCTCACCGATTTCATGGTGCCGCCGAACAAGGCGATCGTCGGAGGTAACGCCTTTGCCCATGAATCCGGCATCCACCAGGACGCCGTGCTGAAGAAAAGGATCACTTATGAGATCATGGATCCTCATGATATCGGCATAGCCGACAGCCAGCTGATCCTCGGCAAACATTCAGGCAGGCACGCATTCCGGGACCGCTTGAGGACATTGGGGTTTCACCTTAATGATGAACAGCTGAATAAGGCCTTCTGGCGTTTTAAGGATGTTGCGGATAAAAAGAAGGACATTTATGACGATGACTTAAGGACTATCGTGGAAGACGAGATCAGGTTGATGCGCCCTGTCTGGAAACTGGTCAGTTTCGAGATAAATTCCGGAACCAAAATCAAGCCGCGGGCGGCGGTGGTCCTGGATAAAAAAGGGAAGATGTTGACGGGGCAGTCAAGCGGGGACGGACCGGTGGATGCCTGTTTCAAGGCCTTGGATAAGATAACTGATTTTAAGGCAAAGCTGGAGGATTTCAGGCTGGAGGCGGTAACTTCCGGCAAAGACGCCCTGGGTCAGGTAAGCCTCAAGTTAAAAATCGCTAAATCCGTGGTAAGCGGACGCGGTTCAAGCACGGATATTGTTGAGGCGGCGGTCAAGGCCTACATCGATGCCGTTAACAAATTAGAAAGCAGATGACTTCAAGATCCAGAGTTTACGGTTTAGTAGGGTTTCCCATCAAGCACAGCCTCTCCCCATTCATGCACAACGCCGCCTTTGCCAGGCTTAAGATAAAAGCCAGATATAAATTGTTCGAGTTGCGGCCGGAAGAGCTGGAGAGGTTCTTTGCCGGTATCAAAAAGAACAGAATATCCGGGTTCAATGTTACTATCCCCTATAAAGAAAAGATACTGCCGTATTTGAATATCAAGTCTTCCGGGCTGCGCGAGATCGGCGCGGCCAATACCGTAGTTGTCGCCAAAGACGGCAGGTTGAAAGGTTTTAATACCGATTTCTCCGGGTTCCGCCGGCATTTGAAGGAGTTGAAGGTCAACGCCGGAAAGGTTGCGATTATCGGAGCCGGCGGGGCGGCCAAGGCCGTATGCTTCGCTTTAGGCAAGAATAAGGCGAAGGAGATATGTATTTACGATATAGATAATTATAAAAGCCTGGGGCTTATCGTGCGTTTCAAGGATACCTTCGAGCAGACTAAATTCTCTGCCGTTGCCAGGATAGAAGAGCTGAACTTGAAGGACAAGGACCTTCTGGTGAATTGTTCGCCCGTCGGCATGCGCGCGGATGAGGCGTGTTTGGTCAAGGGGGAAATGCTGCATAAGGGGATATTTGTTTACGACCTTATCTATAACCCTGCCGAGACAAAGCTCTTGGCAACAGCGAAGAAGGCGGGGGTGCGCTGTTCCAACGGCCTGGGCATGCTTTTGTACCAGGGGGTTGCCTGCTTTGAGCATTTTACCGGTAAGAAGGCGCCGGTGGAGGTTATGGCCGCGGCGTTGGAAAGGGCCTGCCGCAGACAGGGGGGTAAAAAGTCATGATTGCGAAGATATTCGTTTTTATTTTCGGATCCATCGTGGGAAGCTTCCTAAATGTATGCATTCACCGTATGCCCAAGAATGAATCGGTTGTCTGGCCGCGTTCCCATTGCCCGCAGTGCCAGAAAAGGATCCCCGGTTATGATAATGTTCCGTTCATAAGTTATATATTACTTAAAGGCAGGTGCCGTTTTTGCAAAGGCAGGATACCCTTGAGATATCCTTTGGTTGAGCTGTTGACTGCCTTGCTTACGCTGGCGCTTTTCACGCGTTTCGGCCTAAGCTACAATTTTTTCCTGTTTATGGTGATGAGCTGGGGTTTGATCGTCGCCACCTTTGTGGATATCTCCCACAGGATCATTCCCGACGAGGTCTCGGTAGGGGGCCTGATTGCCGGTTTTGTGATGGTTTCCGTATCGGGGGTTTCCTTTAGCCCATTCAGCTACAGCTTCAATCCTATGTTAAAATCCCTCCTGGGTATAATCGTAGGCGGCGGGATCATTTACCTGACCGGCGTGGTCTTTGACCTGGTTTATTTCAAGTGGCTGAAGAGGCCGGCGATCAACGGCGAAACCGAATCCATGGGCGGCGGGGACATTAAACTTTTGGCTATGATCGGGGCCTTTATGGGATGGGAGAAGGCTTTGATCACATTTTTTCTCGCCCCTTTCCTGGGTATTGTTTTTAGCATCATAACGATAATCAGGAAGAACGACCATACTATACCTTATGGACCGTTCCTGTCGCTTGCGGCCATCATATCTTTGTTTTGGTGGAGCCAGATAATCCAGTTTGTCTTTCCGATAAGATAACCGACTATGCCGCAAACAGGCCTTGAAGATCAATTAGCTAATGTTGCTTCCATAAGCAATTGGAGGAATGTCGGGTTCAAAAAGCGGGCAGGGGTCCTTGTTCCCCTATTCGCAGTGTATTCTGAAAAAAGCTCAGGCATAGGCGACCTGGAAGATCTGAAACTT
>JAQUKF010000072.1 GCA_028719265.1 Candidatus Omnitrophota bacterium | reverse complement strand
AGTCACGCAAGATTTCCCCCAGCTGGCGTATATTGGATAATCCTGTTTGTACTGCCGGTAAATCCCCGCTGCTGCGTAAAGCGCGGCATATCCTTTCCAGATCGCTCACGTTATCGTTAAGCGTGGGAGCGGGCATCTCAAGGTAAACCTTATTGACGCAGGGGGAATATTTGAATACCTTTTCGTTGAATTCCGCGACAGGATAATGGATACTCTCGGCTCTTGAATACAGGTCCTCCGGTTCATTTTTCCCGGCTATCCTGTCAAATTCAAGTCGCGAACTCTCAGGTATCTCTATCTCCAGTTCTCCGCGGATATTCGTAAGACAGGCAAGGTAGATATTGTTTTTTCTTTCCTTCTCGGTAATTATACCGTTAGGCTGTTCGCTGACCTGTCCCTTTTTTAAAATGACCTTGCACCTCCCGCAAACTCCGTCGCCGCCGCAGGCAGAACTTATATAGATACCGGCGGAAATAGCCGCAGAAAGAACAGTCTTATCCTTTTCCACAAAGACCGATTTATTATCCGGGAAAAAAGTAACTTTGAATTTTTCCATTAGTTCAGGTTTTTTAAAAACGCGGGTAATCCCGCGGCCTCTTTGGGACCGACGATAACTTTAAATCCGGATTTTTCCTCGAGATCCCCGCTCAAAACGGCTACATAACCCGGGATGATCAGGTTACGGTGCTCGACCGCATCCTTTATTCCGCATTTATCCAGGGCCTTGCTGATAGAATCCGCGTTGAATTTTTCCGCCGCCCAGGCGGTAAGCACGGACATCCCCTCGGTATCAACACTCAGGATATAAGACGGTATTTTGCTGGCCTCTACCTCACCCAGGACGGTATAATATGTTAGAGAAAAATTAGTGGTTACCAATACCGGGGATTTCTTGGTAGCCTTTCCCACCGGATAGAGCCTGGGTTCAACCTGCAAAGGTTTTTGCGGGTCGGTAAAAATATTCTGTCTGAGAGTAAGAATGGACAACACCTCCCACGACGCAATCCCTCTAATCAACACAATACCCGCATACTTGGCAATATAAGCGGAGGCCTCAATAGCTTCTTCGTAAGGATCGTCCTTATCTACTATCACCAGGCTGGGATATCCTAAAGCGCGGTTTGATCTCTTTAAGGCCTGGCGGCGGATCTGGGTCAAATCCCATATCTTTTCGGTTACGCTCTTTATGCCCGTATCCAGGATCAGGTCTTTTATCCCCAGGGAGTTGAGCTCTTTGGTCAAATACGCAAGATCCAGCGCGTCCTGCGCCGCTGCTACCAGCGGTAAACCCAGCTCGCCGGCGACGGAAGCCATATCTTTAAAATTTTCTTTGTTTGCACAACAAAGCAGAGGCCTGCGCGCCATTGCGCGTAAAGCCGTTTTCTTCAGGGCCGCGCTGTCGCCGGAAATCAGCATAAGGGGAAGGGCGCTGTTGGCCAAAACCACCTCTACCGCCCGCAGGAACCGTTCCGGATCCAGGCATTGTTTTACGGCGATCAGGTTTACTTCCAGTATCTGGCCTACCCTCTCGAATTTTAACTTGTTTATCTTTTCCAGTCTTTTTTTTATTTCCGCGTCTTCCAGACTGTCTTCAATAATGAACCCCAGGCCCGCGGGGTTTCGGAATTTCTCTTCATGCCTGAACATCACCGTTTCATTACCTATCTCCAGCTTCTCTCCTTCCGCCCCCAAAGTTATAAGCCTGATTGCCGGCAGAGATTGTTCCTCCAGGATCCTCTTGGCCTCCTCAGAAATAAAGGGGCATTTCTCGACGGTTAAAGCCTTTCTGGCCAGCTGCATGGCAAAAGCAAGGCAGGTAGCAAAACCGCACTGTTTGCAATTTGTCTTAGGCAGCAGTTTATATATGTCAAGACCCGAAAGTGCCATCAGCTATCTCCTGTGTGTAAAGGCGGACAAGATACAATTACCTGGCTCCCATATTGTTAATTAAGCTGGCGAAATAACCCGCTCCGAAACCGTTATCGATATTTACCACTGTTACCCCCGGAGAACAACCGTTCAGCATAGACAAAAGGGCGGCTATTCCGGAAAAACTCGCCCCATAACCGCAGCTTGTGGGAACGGCGATAACCGGAGATTTGGCCAATCCGCTGACCAGGCTGGCTAACGCCCCTTCCATCCCCGCCACAACCACTATTACCCTAGCCTTTTTTATTTTGTTTATATTGTCCATCAGCCGATGCACCCCGGCCACACCGACATCGTAAAGTTTCTCTATCCGGTTACCCATTATCTCCAATGTCTGCGAAGCTTCCTCGGCTATCGCAATGTCGCTGGTTCCCGCGGAAACCACCAAAACCATTCCCTTGCGGGATTTTCTGGGTTTGGCCGAAAAATACCCGATCTTAGCCAAATGATTGTATTTCAAAACTGGGATGGATTTTTTTAAGAAGGAGAAGGTATCTTTGTCCAGTTTAGTCAATAACAGGTCTTCTTTCAGGCTGATTACCTTCTGGGCTATTTTTTTCAGGTGCTCCCTGTTTTTGCCCGGCGAATAGATCGCTTCCGCGAACCCCTTACGCCTTCTCCTGTCCACGTCAAGTTTGGCAAACCCCAGGTCGCAAAAACCTTTTTTGGATGACATTTATTATAAGCCCCGGTAAACAAGATAACCAAGAAGGAGGATTAAGAGGATAGCCAGGATGTAAAAATCATTGAAATAGAAGAAATCGTGCAGCCTGTCCCCCAGCACCTTGCGCGCCCCTTCCCGGCATTCCGGTTGTTCCTTTTGGTGGGTTTTTTTATACTGTTCGACCTGGTCCTTCTTGAACCTAAGGTAAAGCCCTCCTATCTTATATGCCGGGATTAACCCCTTTTCGGCCAGGTCCAAAACATCCTTTTCAAACACGCCCAGCATAACCGACACGTCCCTGACTGTAAGCAATTTTTCTTCGGCCATCTTTAAGTTATTTCCCAATTTTGCCTTCGGCAACCCAGTTGTCGATCGCCTTACGTTCAAACTTCCAGTCATTTCCTTCTTTGCTTCCGGGTACCTTGCCGGAATTGGCCCATTCAATTATCGAATTCAACTCTACTTCAAGATATTTTGCCAGCTGTTCGGGATTGAGGAAATCATGAAGCATGGAACATTGTCCCTCCAAAACAGCGCCTTCTGCTATGTTTAATTTAGCCGGGTAAATATGTCCTTCAACCACGGCCTGGGGCAGCAGGGTCAGCCTTTCCTTGGCGGTAATCTTACCTTTGATTCTCCCTCCGACAATTATATTATCGCCGATAATATCGGCACAAATAACGGCTGTAGGGCCTATAGTAAGGTTGCCGCGCGTATCAAGGTTGCCTTCGAATTTACCGTTTATGCGTAAATTGACCGGGTCTTTGAAACTTAATGTCCCCTGCATTGCGGCATCTACATCCAAAGTCCTCTCTTCCATCTTTTTTTTGAATGCCATGCGAGCCCTCCTTTTTTACGGAGCTTGATCCTCTTGCCTTGGAGCGGCCCTGCGGCCGGCCGCTTTCAAAAGGCGGTTCTCTATATAACGCAATAAATGCAGAACAAGCAAAACCAGGGCCGTAGTATAGACAGCGACCTTGACAAAGCCGCAACCCACAGCCAATCCTATCCCTGCTACTACCCAAAGGCTGGCAGCGGTAGTCAACCCCCTTACCCTTTCAGGTTCACGGATGATTGTTCCGGCCCCCAGGAATCCGATCCCCGTAATTACCCCGGCGGCAATCCTTGAAGGATCCAGCGCAACCATATCCTTATATATATCAAAAACATATAGGGATGTCAACATTATAAGACAGGAGCCTAAACCCACCAGGATATGCGTGCGTAAGCCGGCATCCCTGCGATGCACCTGCCGCTCAAGACCGATCAAACCGCTTAAGATCAGGGTTAACAACAGGCGGATTATCATTTGGATATCGGAAGACATGTGTGCCTCCTTTTAATTATTAAAATTCGTATTCAGGTACAGGTCGCTCCTTGCGCCCTCTTTATAAAGAAAGTAGGCAAGCCCGCCTACCATAGCCGCGTTATCCATGCACAGGGCTATATCCGGGAAAAAACATTTTATTTCCGATTCCTCGCATGCCGCTTCAAATTTCCTGCGCAAACAGTTATTGGCGGCTACCCCCCCTCCGATCAAAAGCTGTTTTGCCCTTTTGCGTTTGCAGGCAAGCAGGGATTTGTTTATTAATACGTTTATCGCGCTCTCCTGAAAAGAAGCCGCAAGGGAAGCGCGCTCTCCCGCTGACTTCGGAGATTTCGCCTTTAAATGATACAAAACGGCGGTTTTTATCCCGCTAAAACTGAAATCCAGTTCACCTCTTGTCCCTGAACAGGAAAATCTGATCTTGTCTTTATCGCCGGAGGCAGCCAGCTTTTCGATCAAAGGTCCTCCTGGATAACCTAGCCCCATTATCTTAGCTACTTTATCAAATGCCTCTCCGCAGGCATCGTCCCGTGTTTGCCCCAGGACCCCTATATCGGAAAAACTCTTAACATGAAAAAGACTGGTGTGTCCTCCGGAAACCACCAGGGCCACACAAGGGAACCTTATTTGGGCGTAGTGACGAAGGACACCTGCGTAAATATGGCTATAAACATGGTTGACGCCCAACACCGGTTTTCCCAGGCTGAGCGCAAGGGCCTTGGCGAAAGAAACCCCGACTAAAAGAGAGCCGGGTAGGCCGGGGCCGGTAGTAACCGCGATCAAACTTATATCTTTTGCCTTGATTCCTGCCGACTTGAGCGCCTGGCGGTAAAGCCCGCCTATGCTTTCAAGCTGCATACGGGAAGCTATTTCCGGAACAACTCCTCCGTATTTACTGTGCAGTTTCAGGCTGGATGAAACCGTGTTGGCCAGGATGCTTCTGCCGTCTTTTACCAGGGCTATTCCCGTTTCATCACAAGACGTCTCAACTCCCAGGACGATCATTCAATTACCTCCGAAACAAAAACAAACTTATATCCCGATTTTTCCAATTCCGGGATAATCTCGCTTAAAACCAAAAGCGTATTCTTACGGTCATGCCCTATCCCTACCGCATATCCTTTCTTTTCAGATAGCTTGCTAAGCTTGACCACCTGTTTTCTTATGTACTCCGGGTCATCCTGGTTATCGAGGAATACATCCCTTTTTGCAAAACGCGTCCGCAGGCGGGAAGCAAGAAGGGGACAGGCGGATTTGGCAGTAACAAAACTATCAAGAAAATACAAATTGTGTTTTTTAGCTTCAGATATGATTAATGCGCTCACGCGGGGGTCTTCGGTAACGCGGGAGCCCATATGGTTGGATATACCCTTTGCCCCCGGGACAGAAGAAAGATCCTTATTGATGATTTCCCGGATGCGTCCGCTATCCATGGAAACGGTGATCGTCTCTTTTTCCAGCGGATATTTTTCTTTGGGTTCCGTGGGTAAATGAAGTATTATTTCAAAGCCAAGTTCATCCAGTCTCCGCGCAACATAGGATGAATTTTTCAGGTTCGGCAGGACCGCGCAAGTCAAGCGCTGCTTTATTTTGCTTGCCGCGCCCAGGTTATTCAGGGTATAACCCCAGTCGTCCAGTACTATGGCGATCCTTCCTTTTACGGCGGGCCCGGTCCTATGGATCTTTTTCCTGTCAACAGAGGTAAGAATTGCGGCAACGAACACCAAAAGAAGCAGGGCAGAAAGAACGCCTATTAGCAGTTTCTTTTTCATCGCTTGGGTTGTCCGTAAATCTGGATGGCTTTCAAGACATTCACCGCGCTCATTATTTGCGGATCGCTCTTATAATCAAATGAGCCATGTCTCTCCAGTCCTTTCTTACCGACAGATTCGATCTTATCGAATATATTTTCAATCTTATCCTGATCGGTATTTTCCCCTGCAAAAGCGGCCTCTTTTTTCGCCTCAACCGGTATATCGGGAGTAATGCCTTTACCGTGAATGATCT
>JAQUKF010000071.1 GCA_028719265.1 Candidatus Omnitrophota bacterium | reverse complement strand
CTAAAGCCTTCCATGGCGGCAATATTTTCCGTAAACTTGGGGTTATATTTCATAGTGCAGGAACCAAGCGGGTAAAAATTGGTGTCCACCGAGAAATTCAGGCGGCTCAACCCTGAGAAATGACGCACTACATCCAGCTCGGAAACTTCCGGCAGAGAAGCAGGTTGTTTACGGCAATACCTCGCAGGCAATGCCGGGGAAACCGGCACATCTGTTTCGGGAAGGTCAAAACCTCTTCTCCCGCAGCGGCTCTTCTCGAATATCAACTGCATAGCACCGCCTCCAGGCTATTAGCAAACTGCACGATCTCCTCCTTGGTGCGTTTTTCCGTAACCGCCACCAGAAGATAGTTATCCATTCCCTTATAAAACCTTCCCATCGGGAATCCGCAGGCAAAACCCTTCCCGATCATTTTACAAACCACCTCATCGGCATTCCTGGGCAGGCAAACGGTAAATTCGTTGAATGTCGGAGCGCTATGCTTGACCTCTACCCCCTTAACCTTATCCAATGCCGCCTTGGCAAACTCTGCCTTCTGGTAATTCAACCCGGACAGCTCCCGGAATCCTTCTTTGCCTAAAAGCGAAGAATATATTAATGCGCGCAATGCGCAAAGCGCCTCGTTAGAACAGATATTGGAAGTTGCCCGCTCCCTGCGGATATGCTGTTCACGCGCCTGTAAGGTCAAAACAAAACCTCTCTTATTATCTTTATCCACCGTCGCGCCTACTATCCTGCCGGGCAGCTGACGCATATGTTCTTTTTTTACCGCGATAAAACCCAGGTATGGGCCGCCGAACGACAACGGGATCCCCAAACTCTGCCCTTCTCCGGTAGCAATATCCATTCCCATTTCCCCGGGACTCTTAAGCATCCCCAAAGAAACCGGATAGACGGAGGCGATCGCCAACGCCCCGCATTCATGCACGCGCTGGATAATATCCGAGAAATCGTCCACCGCGCCGAAGAAATTCGGGTTCTGCACGATGACCGCGGCGGTATTTCCGTCAAGATGCCTGTAAATATCCTCCCTGCAGGCCTGGCCGTGCACAACCGGAGTTTCCACAAATTCGACGGAAAGATTGGATGTATAGGTATAAAGCATGGTGCGGTAAATCAGGTTTACCCCGCTGTCAACGATTATCTTCTTTCTTCCGGTAAGCCTTACCGCCATCATTGCCGCCTCATATAACGCCGTGCCGCCGTCATAAAGAGAGGCATTGGCCACATCCATGCCGGTCAACTCGCAGATCACCGTCTGGTATTCATAGACCGACTGCAGCCAACCCTGCGAAGACTCAGGCTGATAAGGCGTGTAAGCGGTATAGAATTCCGGCCGTCCGGCCAGGGCATCAACCGCCGCCGGGATATAATGGTCATAAAAACCTCCGCCCACAAAACCGGTAAGCTGCGCGGCGTTCTTACGGCCGAGGGACCTTAAGTACCCGGTTACCTCCGATTCAGACCTGCCCTCGGGGATATTGAATGACTTTGGCCGGAGGGAAGAAGGGATATCCTTAAAAAGCTCTTCGACGCCGGATGCGCCGATGGCCTTAAGCATCTCCTTCCTCTGTGCCTCCGTATGGGGGACATAATTCATTTGGAAAGGCCCTCGATGTACTCTTTGTATTTAGCCGGGCTCATAAGCTTATCTTTCTCCGACGCCTCGGAGATCTTTATCACCGCGAACCACCCTGATTCATACGGCGATTTATTCGCCAGTTCCGGATGACTGTTTAATTCCGTATTCACCTCCAGGATCTCCCCTGAAAACGGGGCGTAAACATCCGAAGCGGCCTTGACCGACTCTACCGTCGCGCACCACTCGGCTTGTTTTACCTTTACGGAAGGCTTCGGCAGGTCTATGAAAGTGATATCGCCGAGGGAATGCTGCGCGAAATCCGTGATTCCCATGGTCGCTTTATCCCCCTCAAGCTTCGCCCATTCATGATCCTTGGTGTATAAAAGGTTATCCGGTATATTCATCTGGCATCTCCTGATTTTGCGCCACCTTTTTTATAGAAAGGTTTATCCGTAACCCTGGCATTTATTGCTATCGAATTCTCGGAAAGGACGATCTCTTCGCCGAGGGCGATATTATCGGCAACATACCCCATGCCAATACCCACCCCGAGACTGGGAGAAAATGAACCGCTGCTTACTGCTCCTATATCCCTGCCTTTATAGATTATGCGGTAATTATGACGGGGGGACCGGCGGGAATCCGCTGCGAAATATACCATCCTGCGGGGCAATCCATCCTCCTTTTGTTTAAGAAGGACCTCCTTGCCGGTAAAATCCTTTTTCCAGTCAATAAAACGCTCTAGGCCCGCTTCCAACGGAGTAATATCCCTGTTTATGTCCTGGCCGTAAAGACTGTATCCCATCTCCAGGCGCAAGGTATCCCGCGCCCCAAGACCTATCGGCCTGACCCGTTTATCAGAAAGCAGTTTTTCCCATAAACGCCCTATCTTTTCATTGGGCATATACAGCTCATAACCGGTCTCGCCGGTATAGCCTGTGCGGCTTATAATGATTTTCTCTCCTAGGATATCAAAATAACCAAAGGTATAATACCGCAGTTTCTTAAATTCCGCTCCGGCCAGAACCTCAAGCGCCTCTGCCGATAATGGACCCTGCAGATCAAGCTTGCCTAAAGCGCCTGAAACGTTCTCCAGGCGGAACGGGCCGGTTAAATGCCCTTTCAGGTACGCGAAATCCCCGTCGGAGGTGGCGGCATTGACCACGATCATCCATCTTCCTTCCGCAATTTTATAGATGAGCAGGTCATCGATGATGCCCCCTTGCCCGTTAAGCATAAAGCCATAACGGCATGAGCCCGCGGGCATGGTCTTTAGGTTCACCGTCACCAAAAAATCAAAATTGCTAACCGCGAGATCTGCCTCAAGCATGAACTCGCCCATGTGGCAGATATCGAAAAGGCCGGCGCTGCCGCGGACCCAGTTATGCTCTTCAATAATACCGCTGTACTGGATAGGCATCAGCCATCCGCCGAAAGGTGCCAGTTTTGCGCCTAATTTTTTATGCTGGTCAAAAAGGGGTGTTTGCCGCAAAGCTGAATTTGTTTCCATTTTTAGGTTTAATTCCTGAAAGAATGAGGCCGTGTTCAAGATAGATGTGACTTATTATTTATAACAAGAAAACCCTCTCCTGTCAACAATTCATAACTTGCCGGCAAGACGCTTTCGATAACTCTCATGAAATCAATATCTTACAAAACAATTCCTTCTATCAATACAAGTAGTATTTGTTTTATAACTATATGGGGGATAAAGAAATGTGAAAAACGTCTTGATTGATTAAATGTAGGTTTTTGCCATGAGGTAGGAAACGTAATCCTTTACCGCTTCTTCGAGGGAGGTAAATTTGTACCGGCATCCGCAAGAACGCAACTTATCCATCTTCGCCTGCGTAAAATATTGATATTTTTCGCGTATCTCCGGGGGCATCTCTATATATTCTATCTTAGGCTGCATGTTAAGGGCGGAAAAGATCGCTCTTGCCAGATCATTCCAGCTGCGCGCAACACCTGTCCCCAGATTATAAATTCCACGGGATTTCGGATTCTTGTAGAAATAATACATCACTTCGACCGCATCCTTCACGTATATAAAATCCCTCTTTTGCTCGCCGTCCGCGTATTCTTTCAGGTAAGACTTGAAAAGCCGCATGGGCAGACCGTTCTTGATGTCATTGAAACAACGGCAAATAACGCTCATCATCTCAGCCTTATGGTATTCATTGGGACCGAAGACATTGAAGAACTTTAATCCCGTAACCTTGCCGTGTTTATTATTCTCAAGCAGCCACAGGTCAAAAAGCTGTTTTGACAACCCATAGAGGTTCAACGGTTTCAGGCGCATGGTATTTACGTCGCTGTCATCATACCCCAAGGAACCATCCCCATACGTGGCGGCGCTTGAGGCATAAATAAAAGAAGCGTTATGCTTAAGCGCCCAGGAACAGATCTTTTTTGAATATTCGTAATTATTGCCCATCAGATAATCGCGGTCTGATACAAGGGTAGAACTGCAGGCCCCCATATGAACGACGTGCTTTGCCGCGGGGATCCGGTTATTTTCCAGTAGCTTCAGGAATCTTTCTTTCGGGATATAATCATTGAAGCATTTACCCAGTAAATTATGCCACTTCCTGTTCTTGTCTAAATGGCTGTCTACGACGATAATATTATCTATGCCCCGGCTGTTTAACTTGGTAAGAAAACAGCTGCCGATAAATCCCGCCCCGCCTGTGAGTATGGTCAAATCCTTTTTAGTATTCATAAGACGTTTTCGATAACCATTGTGAAATCAATACCTTGTAAAACAATCCCTACTTTCGATACAAATAGTATTTGTTTCCTAACCATATGATAAATAAAAAGATATGGAAAGCGTCTTGGTTATTTGTTTTTGCTTAAGAGCCTTCCCAGCAACAATACTATTCCTACACAAGCGAGCATACCTATAACAGCTGAAAATATATAAGCAATGCTTAAACTCGATAAGGACTTATCCTCCCAGCCCTTAAAGGCATAATCGGGGATAGGCGCGCTCCAGACATTTGAAAGTTTTCCCAATCCCCCGGGAAGATAACCTACCAGTCCATTCATCTCATCGGCCCCCCATTCACCCCAGGCAGAACCGGCTTTGAAATAACCGGGCAATAACAACCCCAGAGGCGACAGAAGAGCCAGGAGGGCAAGAAAAATCCAGAATCTGGCAACGGCTTTCATCAGGGACATCCCTCCTCTCTTAAAAGCTCCGGGGCATGCTTCTGTAAATATTTTATTACCAGGGCGGTCACGATTGCCTCCACCCATCCAAAAACCAAAAGATGCTCACCCAGCATAACAGGCAAGGCAACATTCAAACCGTAAGGGCAATAGAGCGCAACCCCGTTTGCGGTCTTATACAAGACAGGCTGGATGCCAAATACGAAACCGGCGAAACCGGCGGAAACATTAAGCGCAACATATCCGGCAAGGCCGGCGGCAAACACGCGGCGCCTTGAACCTAATGCGGCCTTACGGCTGACAGCCTTATAGATATAATAGCCGCAAAAAGGAAGCACAAAAGCCATAATAAAACAATTTGCCCCTATGGCAGTGGCCCCGCCGTCGCCGAAAAGCAAAGCCTGGATGACCAGGGCTACCGTGATCGCAATACACGCGGCCCACGGACCCAAGAGTATCGCCACCAGTACGCCGCCGACCGCATGTCCTGTAGTCCCCCCGGGAATAGGAACATTAAACATCATGACCACAAAGCTGAATGCCGCTCCTATAGCCAACAAAGGGACTTGTCTGGCGCTCAGGGTCTTCTTTACCATGCGCGAAGCAGCAGTCCATATCGGCAGCATGATCAAATAAAATAGACCGCATGTTCCCGGCCCCAAATATCCGTCTGGTATATGCATTTTGCTTCCCGCCTTTCTCAAATTCTCAATTCAAGACGTTTTCGATAAACAGCCTAAAATCAATAGGTTACAAAACAATTCCTACTTTCGATACAAATAGTATTGTTTCCTAACTCTATAAAAAACAAGTAGATATGGAAAACGTCTCGTTTTAGAAATCAAGCTGCGCCCTCATGCCTCCCACAAATATTCCGCCGGTATTGCCGGGCACATCCTTGCCGAATGGATTCCATATATACTGGATGTCAGGGCTAACAGATAAATACTTATTGATATATATCCTATAATAGGCCTCAAGGTGCCCTTCGGTTTTGGCCAAAAGAGATGAATTCGACTTCTTATAGTCGCCTGAAGGCATTACCTGGCCAACAGCGAAGGCAAAAACATCATTCTCTCTTCCCCAGGGCTTGCCTTCCACCTGGAAGCCAGCGCTCCAGGATTGTTCCAGGGAATAATGGGAACCGTCCGCCGCGGTTATCTCGGGATTATAAGCCTTTGGATCTTGCCAGCCGTAGCGGCTAAAAA
>JAQUKF010000070.1 GCA_028719265.1 Candidatus Omnitrophota bacterium | reverse complement strand
CCAACCTGGTTATTTTTAATGATTGCCGGGTCACGGCTGTGACAGGGGATAAATTTGTAAGCGGCATAACGATCAGGGACGGTTCCGGTAGCAGGGAATTGCCGGTGCAAGGAGTATTTGTTGAGATTGGGCTTGATCCTAATTCCTCCTTCGCCGCAGAGGTAGAAAAGAACGGTAACGGAGAGATAAAGGTTAATTTACGCAACGAGACCAACATTCCCGGGATATTTGCGGCAGGAGATGTCACGGATGTGCCTGAAAAACAGATTATTATAGCAGCAGGAGAAGGTTCCAAGGCCGCACTAAGCGCCTTCAGGTATCTGCTGACAAAATAATTTTCGGAGCAATGGATAAGAATACCAAATTCGTAGAATTAAAGAACATCTTTAACATCTTGCACAGCCGGCGCGGCTGCATGTGGGATAGGCAGCAGACCCATAAGAGCCTGATCAGGGATCTGAGGGAGGAGGTGGATGAGTTTGTCTCGGCGGTGAAGAAGAACAACTACCGGAATATGCAGGAGGAGTTGGGGGATATCCTGCTGCATGTTATGTTTAATGCCCAGATCGCCAAGAAGCAGGGAAAGTTCGATATTGAAAAAGTTATTGCCGGGCTCATTAATAAGTTGAAACGCCGGCATCCGCATGTTTTCGGAAAGGTTAGGGCCAGTTCAACCCGTCAGATAATTGCCAATTGGAACAGGATTAAGGAAGGGGAGAGACCGGGGAAGACTGTCCGGCGGCATAAATAACTTGCAGGTATCCCAGGGGATGGTAGAATTGGTATGCGTGTATCGCGTTATAACTAATAAAAAAGGAGAGTAATCATGAAAGAAAGGATAGAAAAGGCTTTAGATAAAGTCAGGCCGATGCTTGCTGCAGACGGCGGGAATGTAGAGTTGGTAGAGGTAACGGCCGACGGGGTGGTAAAACTGAAGTTAAAAGGCAGCTGTGGATGCTGTCCGATGAGCTCGATGACCCTGAAGATGGGGATCGAAAGGATACTGAAAGAGGAGGTCCCGGAAGTAAAAGAAGTGGTGGCGTTATAAGAAGGGCTTTTTTATGCTTCTGCAAGATAAGCTCGCCCGCCTCAGGCGGATAATTTCCGGCTACAAATCATGCGTAGTTGCTTTTTCCGGCGGGGTGGACAGTACATTCCTGCTTAAGGCCTGTTCGCTTGCCTTGCCGAAGACAAGGATCCTTGCGGTTACCGCTGTCTCCGCCACATATCCTGAAAGAGAGTTGTGTAAGGCCAGGGAGATGGCCGCAAAGACAGGAGTAAGATTTAAAGTTGTTAAGACCGGAGAGCTAGGCGATAAGAGATTTACGGCCAACCCGGAATCCCGTTGTTATTTCTGCAAAAAAGAGTTGTTTTCAAAATTAAAGGTTATCGCCGGCCGCTATAAGTTCGCTTCGGTCCTGGATGCCGGCAACCTTTCGGACAAAAGGGATTATCGCCCGGGCAATATTGCGGCGAGAGAGTTAGAGGTAAAGTCCCCCCTGCTGGAGGCGCGTTTCAGTAAGGAAGATATACGTAAAGCGAGCAGATTATTGGGGCTGCCGACCTGGAATAAGCCGTCGCTGGCCTGCCTTGCCTCGCGGATACCTTACGGTATCAAGATTACCCCGGGATTGCTCAAGCGGATCGACCGGGCGGAGACATATTTGAGCGCTCTGGGGTTTGCGCAGGTCCGCCTGCGCCATTATCAGGGGCTTTGCCGCATCGAGGTAGAAAAGAAGCACCTTGGCCGCCTTTTACGCAGGCGCAAGGCAATAGTTGAAAAGTTGAAGGATTTAGGCTATAACTATATCACATTGGACCTGGAAGGTTACCGTACCGGAAGTTTGAATGAGGCGATAAATGAAAAAAGTATATCTTGATTATGCCGCTACCGCTCCTACGGATCCGCAAGTTCTGGATGCGATGCAGCCGTATTTTTTCGAGAAATTCGGCAATGCCTCCAGCCTGCACGCTTACGGCCAGGAGGCAAAAAAAGCGATTGAGGACAGCCGGCAGGTCATGGCGGAATTTATCGGGGCAAGTGCCGATGAGATTGTTTTTACTTCGGGCGGGACCGAATCGGATAATTATGCGCTTTTGGGTTCCGCTTACGCCCTGGAGAAGAAGGGCAACCATATTATTACCACTGCAATCGAGCATCACGCCATAAGCGAGCCGGCAAAATTCCTGGAAAAGAGAGGGTTTAAGGTTACCTATTTAAAAGTAGATAAAGACGGCTTGGTTTCTCCCCGGGATTTAAAAGAGGCGATTACCGACAAGACCATCCTGGTCAGCGTAATGCATGCTAATAATGAGATCGGGACCATCCAGCCTGTTGCTGAACTGGGGAGGATAGCCAGGGAGAAGGGGATTTGTTTCCATACCGACGCAGTGCAGACAGTAGGGCATATTCCGGTCAATGTGGACGAATTGAACGTTGACCTCCTGTCGCTTTCCGCGCATAAATTTTACGGTCCAAAAGGAGTAGGGGCCTTGTACGTCAGGAAAGGAGTGCGCTTGGAGACTTTCATGCGCGGGGGGGATCAGGAAAAGGGAAGGCGCGCATCTACCCATAATACTACCGGTATAGTCGGATTGGCCAAGGCGGTTCAGCTTAGCCGCAAGAGTATGGATGAGGAGATGCGGTTTCAAAGCGCTTTACGGGACAGGCTTATACGGGAGATCCCGGCAAAGATCCCGGAAGTAAGGTTGAACGGGCACCCTGTCCTGCGATTGCCGAACAATGTGAATTTCTCGATCAAATATATTGAAGGGGAATCTATTCTTTTGAACCTGGATTTGGCGGGTATCGCCTGCTCCACGGGATCGGCCTGCACATCCAGCTCCCTGGAGCCTTCGCATGTCCTGTTGGCTATCGGTTTGGACCATGGGACAGCCCACGGTTCGCTCAGGATCACCCTCGGAAGATGGACAAAAGAGAGCGACATCGATTATTTGCTCGAGAAACTTCCTCCAATTGTTCAGAAACTGCGAGCCATGAGCCCTCTTTATGAAAAGGACTAAACTTCCCGCGCTTGGGAAGATCCACCCCGATTTTTTCAAACGGCACATATACCGTAAATTAGGAAAGCCCGATGCATCTGTCATAGTCAAGCCGCAGAACGGAGTTGATTTCGGCGCGCTGGATATAGGCGGACGGGTTATGGTTTTATCCACCGATCCATTCTTTATCGCTCCCGGCCTTGGCATGGAAAGAGCTGCCTGGTTTGCCGTGCATATTCTTGCCAGCGATGTTGCGGTAAGCGGCATACCTCCCCGCTACCTGGCGGTTGACCTTAACCTGCCGCCGCAGATTACCGAGGGGGAATTGATAAGGCTGTGGGAGGCCGTGCACAAAGAGTGCAAGAGATTGGGCATAAGCATAGTTACCGGTCACACCGCCCGCTATGCCGGATGCAATTATCCTATGGTGGGAGGGGCGACTATGTTTGGTTTGGGAAGCAGGAGAGAGCTTATCAGTCCGGCCGCTAAATCCGGCGATGCGGTCATAGTTACCAAGGGCCCTGCTATTGAAACAACAGGGTTAATGTCCGCTTATTTCCCCGAGTTCATCAGTAAGAAATATGGCCCTGCTTTCTTGAAGCGCGCGCGAGGTATTTTCTACCAGATGTCTACAGTAAAAGACGCCTCTATCGTTTCTTCTGTAGGCGGAGTGACGGCCATGCATGATGCCACGGAATGCGGGGTCTGGGGCGGACTTTTTGAGATCGCCCGGCATAGCGGTCTAGGCATGTGTATCGATCTGGATAAGATAATCATGCAGGAGGAAGTCCGCCTGGTTTGTTCCTGTTTCGGGATAGATCCTTATAGCTCCATAAGCGAGGGCACGTTGTTGGTTACGGCGGATAAAAAGAAAGCCCGGCAGATCGTCTCGGCCCTGGAAGATTCGGCGATCCCCTCCAGTATAGCAGGGGAGGTAACGGGCCGAAGGGGAGGTATGCGTATTTTTAGCGGAGGCAGGAGCAAAGAATTGAAACATCCCCGGGTTGACCCATTCTGGGCAAAATTTGAGGAGTGCCTCGGAAAGAGAAAATGAAAGAAAAGATCCTTGAACACCTTAAAAAAGGGCATGAGTATATTTCCGGAGATGAAATAGCGTCCCGGCTGGGGATCAGCAGGCAGGGGCTATGGAAGCATATCCAGGAATTGAAGGATTCCGGATACGATATCGTAGCCGTGCCGCACCTGGGTTACCGCCTTGAATCAAGCCCGGACAGGTTATCCGGGATGGAGGTTTCCCACGGCCTCAATACTAAGTTCATAGCCAGGAAAATACACTATTTTGATTATCTTTCTTCGACCATGGATTTTGCCATGCAGCTGGGGATGGATTCCGCTCCCTGCGGGACGGTAGTGATAGCCGAATCCCAGACAAAAGGCCGCGGGAGGCTGGGCAGGAGCTGGTTTTCCCCGAAATACAAAGGGATTTATTTTTCCCTGATATTAAGGCCGGAGATAGCACCGTCGGCTTCCCCTATCCTTACGCTTTTAAATGCCGTTAGTATATGCGAATCGGTGAAGAACATTTGCGGCCTGGATGCCCGGATCAAATGGCCAAACGACGTTTTTGTAAACGGCAGGAAGATTGCCGGGATCCTTACCGAGATAAACGCCGAGATGGATAAGATTAATTTTGTGGTTATCGGGATAGGACTCAATGTTAACAATGACAAAAGATCGCTGGTTGCCCAAGCCACCTCTTTAAAAGAACAATTGGGTCATTCTTTAAGCCGCGTAGCCTTGTTTCAGGAACTCCTGCGCAGGATAGAAGATAATTATATCCTTATGGGCAAGGAGGGCTCCGGGCCCATAATCGAAAAATGGCGTAATTTCAACCTTACCCTGGGCGGCCGTATAAAGGTCCATTTTCAGGACAGGTATATAGAAGGTCAGGCCATAGGCATCGATAGCGACGGATCCCTGCTTATCCGTAAAGATGCCGGCCTTGTACAAAAAATATTCTCGGGAGATATACTGCACCTCCGTTAATTGTAAACCATATAAATATTATTAGTTGACAATTAAGCCCAGTCATTTATAATAACCGCATGTCCGGACCGAGGGTGTGCGGTTTAATTATCTTCAACATATTTCTTGCGGCAGTTTTATCTCCTGCCTCCGCCGGCTTAAGCCAGGAACTGGAGCCCCTGGTGATCGTCAAGCAGAAACAGCTCCTGTTGAATGAATACTCTACGGACAACGATCAGGACGAAGCTTTTAATTACCAGAGTGAAGTGGAGAGTCTGGTTAATCTGCCGGTAGATATGCAAAGCAGGGCCTTAACGAGCGGGATAGAGGCAGGTTTTTCGCTGCGCGGATCGACCACCCAACAGGTCCTGGTGCTGCTGGACGGCCAGCGTATCAATGAGCCGCAAACCTCTTATTACAATTCCGATATACCTTTTACCAAAGAGGATATCTCCGGGATATCGGTAATCCCCGGGGCGGGTTCCGGGTTATTCGGGCCGGACGCGATCGGCGGGGCGATAAACTTTGCCCTGGAGGCGCCCAGAAAGAAAGGGATGGTCTTGGAATCGGCAACAGGGAGCAACCGTAACGGTTACGGCCTGTTTAGCGTAAGCGAGAAACTGGATGAGTTGGGCTTGCGTTTCTCGGTAGAGGATTCCCAGTCTCGAGGGTTCCGCCAGGATACGGATTACAAGAAATTCACCTCTTCCTTGAGCTCAAGTTACGAATTCGCGCAAGGCTCCTGGCATAATTATTTCGGTTATCAGGATAAAGATTTCGGTGCTTACGATTTCTACACCCCGGGACAAGGGTATCCTTCCAGGGAAGAAACCAGGACTTACCTGTTGGACAGCGGTCTGGACCTGGATTATGAGGGGTTTTTGGTCAAGCCCAATTTCCTCTGGCGAAGACATTACGATAAGTTCACCCTTGATGAAACCGGAGTGCGTTCGACTTCAGTCAATCAACACCGTACGGATGTCTTT
>JAQUKF010000069.1 GCA_028719265.1 Candidatus Omnitrophota bacterium | reverse complement strand
CGGATGCGTACTGGCGGTAAGGGATCGACCAAACTGAGCAAAATTCGCTTGCTTCGCCGGATGTCCATCTTCACAACTAATTGCACTACTTGAGGTTGTGAGGTGCGGCTGGCGACAACTCTGGGCAACTATTTTTTTGTGCGCATGAACGAGAATCAAAGGGATGCGGGAATGGCAGGGCAAGTTACGATATTTTCGGCCATACCGCATATTTTTCTTGACATCTGTGTAATCTTGTGTTAATCTTTTACTGAATACAGGAACGAGAGAGACAATTAAGTCTTTCAGGGCAGGGATGCCCGGAAAGACTTTGTTTTTTTATGGACTAAGGCGTCCTTTACCTTTAAAACAGGTAGGGGGCGCTTTTTTATTAAGGGTTGCGGATGAATATGAAAAACGAGGCGTCTTTTCAGGGGTTAATCGGAAAATTTTCTCCGGGTATCAAAAGGATAGCCTATAAGCTTAATGGGCGTTACCGTTCTTTTGACCATGATGATTTGTACCAGGAGGCGTTATTCCATCTTTGGAATGATTTTCGTGCGGGGGAGCTTATGGATAAGACGGATAGCTACATACTCCAAGGGTGTTATTTCCATCTGAGGAACTGTATACGCAAGATAAATGAAAAGACCAATACCCTTAGTCTTGAGTCCATGCTGGACGGTCGCGATGGAGATGGTTTTGAGGATTCCCTGTTGAACAAATATATTATCCAAGATGATATGCGCAAGCGTATGGACGATAAACTGCTTGCCGGTTCGATCCAGAACAACGGTTTCAGCCCCAAGGAAAAAGAGATACTCGTTTTTTTGTCCAATGGCTTGACTACCAGGGAGATAGGGGGCAGGTTGGGGGTCTCCCATGTAAGCGTAGTCAAGTCGATCAAGCAGATCAGAAAGAAATCGTCCAGGTATCTGGATAATTTTTAGTTACCAGATTGCCGTTTTTTTTACTTGTAGAGATGTAGGGTTAATTTGATACACACACATTGAAGTGTAGGCAACAAACATCGGCGTTCTATTTTGATAGAGCGCCCTTATTTTTTTAAAAGACACAGGCGTCTAAACCATTCTTAAGAGCGGGCGGGACGCCTTCTCTGTTTATAAGGAGGAAGAGATGAAAAAGTTAAAAATCGGTTTATTTTCATGTTTATTATTGAGCTTGGTGGCGTTTTATCCGGCTTATGCCGCCGAAGGAGGGCTTCTGGACGGGGTATTAGCAAATACCGGGATAGAGGTGTCCGGAGATTTGGCTTTCAACTCTTTGTATATGTGGAGAGGTATAATGCTTGATGGAGATGCGGTAGTCCAGCCCGGTTTTTATGTGACCAGCCCGGAATCCAAATTGGGCAGGATAAAGGTCGGCATTTGGTTTAATCACGACCTGCAAAACAAAGATACCTTGAAGTCGAGCGAAGTGGACTATTTATTCGATTATACATACAGTTTTTCAAGCGTGGATCTTTCCACGGGTTTTACCTATTATGATTTTCCGGATGCCGAACCCGATGGTTCTCCCAGGGGGTTCAGCCGGGAAGTTTACGGCGGGATTACTTTTACCAAGCTTCCCTTGTCTCCGGCGTTCTACTATTATTATGATTTTGGAAGGAAGGTCGATGGCGGCGGGGAAGGCAGCTATGCGGTACTCAACTTGTCTCACAGCATACCGTTTACCGTAAGCAAATATGCCTTGAGCTTGGACTTTTCCGGCCATGTAGGAGTAAACAACAAACAGTATTACAGCGGCAAAGGAGGGGATGCGGCGTTAGGGGTGGGGGTTACTATCCCGTTATTGAAGAACCTCACATGCAAGCCCAATATAAATTATAGCATGCCATGGGGTAACATCAGCGATAAGAATAACGGCAACCAGAAGAACAGGTTATACGGGGGAGTTTATTTAAGTTACGTGTTTTAACCCTTAAGGAAGGGAAGTTTTATCAGGAGGTGTATTATGAAAAAGAAGTTGAAAGAATGGTTTAACAATAAAAAAGCGGCGGTGTTGCTAGTCATTGCGACAGGTTTATTGATCGCCATGGCCAGCCCGCTTTCCGCTTTTGCCGCCGATCCTTCTGGAGCTCAGACGCTTGCGGATAACGCTTCGGCTCCGGTTGACTACGTTTGGGTTCTGATCTGCGGCTTTCTGGTTTTTTTTATGCAGGCGGGTTTCGCGATGGTGGAGGCCGGGTTCTGCCGCGCCAAAAACGCGACCAATCTTATGGCCAAGAATACCATTGATTTTGCGATGGCCTCTCTTGTCTTTATGGCTGTTGGCTTTGCCTTGATGATGGGTAATGACTACGGCGGTCTGATTGGTACGACAGGCTGGTTCCTCCATGGGGACAGTTATGACGTGGGCACGTACCTGATGTTCTTCTGGCAGCTCGTTTTTGCCGGAACCGCAGCCACGATTGTTTCGGGCGCAGTTGCCGAACGTATTAAATTCAAGGCTTATTTCTTGTACAGCCTGGCGGTAATCGCGGTAATCTACCCTATATACGGACATTGGGTATGGGGAGGAGGATGGCTTTCAAAGCTTCCTTTTGGAGCCGGGCATATTGATTTCGCAGGCTCGGGTGTAGTGCATACAATAGGTGGTTTTGTGGGCCTGGCGGGTGCTTTGGTATTGGGCCCGAGGTTTGGAAAATTCGGCAAGGATGGTAAGCCTAAGGCTATCCCCGGACACAGTATAACCCTGGCCGCTTTAGGTACATTTATACTCTGGTTTGGCTGGTTCGGGTTTAACCCGGGTTCCACCTTCTCGGCGCATCAGTTAAGGATAGCTGTGGTTGCCGTGAATACCAACCTGGCTGCAGCGGCAGGGGCCGCAGTTGCCATTCTCCTGGTGTTTATGAAGACCAAGAAATGGGATGTAGGTATGATGCTGAACGGCTGTCTGGCAGGCCTAGTTGCCATTACCGCTCCTTGCGCCTGGGTTGAAGCATGGGCGGCAGTGGTTATCGGAGCGATCGCCGGCGCACTGGTTGTTATAGGTGTGTATTTCTGGGAGAGAATGGGCATTGATGATCCGGTAGGTGCGGTGAGTGTCCATGGGATCAACGGCGTTTGGGGATTGCTTAGTATAGGGCTCTTTGCGGACGGCACATATGGCCTCTATACTACCGACGCGCCATTGATCAAAGGGCTCTTCTACGGCGGAGGTTACGGACAATTGATCGCTCAGGCAATCGGGGCTGCAGTTTGTGTTGCTTGGGCTTTCGGTTTGGGATTTATCGTATTCAAGGTATTGGATAAGTATTTTGGGATCAGGGTTTCTCCCGAAGAGGAGTTAAAGGGCCTGGATATTCCAGAGCACGGAACTCCGGCTTACCCAAACTTTTATACTACTAATCAGGGATAGTTAATTAATTCAATTTGCCGCCCCGCATCAAAGCGGGGCGGCAGGGGAGGTTAGAGAGATGAAAAAGATAGAGGCGGTTATCCGCGTGGAAAAACTTGAAGAAATCACGGAGGCCCTGGAGACCATGGGATGTCCGGGAATGATGATAACGCATATCGAAGGCCATGGCCGCCAGAAGGGACTGGTTGAACAGTTCCGGGGAAGGGAGTACAAAGTTAACTTTTTACCCAAGATTAAGATAGAGATAGTGGTCAAGGAGAACGATACGGAGAAAATAGTAAATACTATAGCCAGGATCGCCAGGACCGGCGAAATCGGCGACGGAAAGATATTTATTTCTCCGGTCGACGATGTTCTAAGGATCCGTACGGGCGAAAAAGGCGATAATGCCGCATAGCCAATCAAGATGGAAGACAAGGACCTTATCGGCAAGATCAGGAATTTAAAAATCAGGAATGGATATACCTTGCACGAATTATCCAAAAAGATAGATATACAGATAGGGACCCTTGAGAGGTGGTTCAAGACCGGCAGGATAAATAAGCTTTATGCCAAGATGGTAAAGGAAAAACTTGGCATTTAAGAATGGCAAATAGCGCTGGTGTTTTTTTGGCCATTTTTTATCAATTGGATAAACATTTGTTTAACCAGCTGAACAGGAGGGGAAGGAGTAATGGTAAATTCGGGCGATACGGCGTGGGTTTTACTTTCTTCGGCTTTAGTTTTGTTGATGACCCCGGCATTGGCTTTTTTCTACGGCGGGATGGTCAGACGGAAGAATATTTTGAGCATCTTGATGCAATGTTTTATTATCGTCTGCGCATTAAGCATCCAGTGGGTATTGATAGGTTATAGTCTGTCGTTCGCCCCGAGCAAAGGATTTTGGGGGTCCTTACAATGGCTGGGTTTAAATGGGGTAGGTTTGGAGCCTTATGCGGAGTATGCTGGGACTATCCCGCATCAAGCGTTCATGATCTTCCAGGCGATGTTCGCGATCATTACCCCTGCGCTTATCGTTGGCGCCTTCGCCGAAAGGATGAAATTTTCGGCCTTCCTGGTGTTTACATTGCTTTGGGCGACTTTTGTATATGACCCGCTATGTCACTGGGTTTGGGGTATAGGCGGATGGTTGAAAAATATGGGGGCGTTGGATTTCGCCGGCGGCACAGTTGTGCACATTAATGCCGGGATTGCGGCTTTGGTTACAGCGATAATCCTGGGCAGGCGCTCGAACCTCGACAAGAATGTGCCTACTCCGCATAATATGCCTTTTGTGGTCCTGGGTACGGCCCTTTTGTGGTTCGGTTGGTTTGGTTTCAATGCGGGAAGCGCCCTGGCTGCAAACGGATTGGCGGTTAACGCTTTTGTGGTGACAAATACCGCAGCAGCAGCCGCCGGATTAAGCTGGGCGCTTATCGAATGGATGCGTAACGGCAAGCCTACAATCTTCGGTGCATGCTCCGGGGCTGTTGCGGGGCTGGTGGCCATTACCCCGGCCGCCGGATTTGTCGGGGTGGTGCCTGCGATCATCATTGGCCTGTTGGTAAGCGTGTTCTGCTTCATCGCCGTTACCGTGATCAAGCCTTTATTCAGGTATGACGATTCTCTGGATGCTTTCGGGGTGCATTGCGTCGGCGGGATATGGGGGGCTTTGGCCACCGGGCTGTTTGCCTCGAAATTGGTAAATCCTGCGGGCGCGGACGGGTTATTCTTCGGTAACCCCGGGCAATTCATTACGCAATTGTTGACCGTAGGGATAACCATTGCCTACACGGCAACAGTCACCTTTGTTATATATAAACTGGTTGATTTGTTAATCGGGGTGAGGGTGGATGAGAAAACCGAAGCTATGGGCCTTGATCTTACTCAGCACGATGAAAGGGCATATACGGTCCTGGAATAAAAAGCATTCTGCAATATGGGAAAAATGAAGATCAATGTTGATAATCAGAAGTTAATGATCAAGGGCTGAAAAATTTCCAACCGGAATAAGGAGGCGTTATGAAATTGGTTATCGCGATAATCCAGCCGTACAAACTGGAGGAGGTAAAGGAGGAGCTTTACAAATCGGAAATCAACCTGATTACGGTAAGCGAGGTTCTCGGGCATGGGCGTCAAAAAGGGGTAACTGAAGTTTACCGCGGGGCTAAAGAGACGGGAAATCTTTTGCGCAAGGTGCGTCTGGAGATAGCTGTTAACGATAATTATCTTGAGGCTGCGATAAAGGCTATTGTCAAAGGCGCAAAGACCGGCGAAACCGGAGACGGCAAAATATTCGTTCTGGACCTTAAGGAGTGCGTGCGCATCAGGACTGAAGAACGTGGTTCGGTGGCCATAGGATAAAAATTGGTTACCAAAACAGGTTTTTCTTTACTTGTATACTTAAGGGTACTAAAATATAGGCATCTTATGGCTTAGTTTTAAGCAACGGCAAATAGAGAACAGAGGCGTTCTCCTGATGGAATAGCGAGAATGCCTCTGTTTTTTTGTATATTTGGTAATACATTTATAAAATACATCAGGAGGAATAAAATGAACGTAAGGCAGGAATTGTTATCCGTAATAAAGAATATCGATTTGGAAAAGGTTGAGAACCCTAAAAAAGTCTCCACCTACTTCGGAGAGAATACCTTCAAGCTGGAGACCATGCAGAAGCACATCTCCAAGAAGACCTTTGAGGCCTTCAAGCTCTGGATGTCCGAAGGCAAGACCATCAGCCTGGAA
>JAQUKF010000068.1 GCA_028719265.1 Candidatus Omnitrophota bacterium | reverse complement strand
CACTTTTTGATGAAAGCAGAGATTGCTTCAGACTTGCCGAAATTAATGCAAGTAATTTTACAGGTTTACGCAGCAGGTTTTCGCAAAAAATACAAATCCAGCGGTTTCATATTTCAGAATCGCTATAAAAGCCGCTTAATTAGTAATGACGTCTATCTTCTTGAATGCGCCCGCTACATTGAAAATAACCCTGTCCGCGCAAAAATAGTCGAGGATGTGTCAGAATACCCATGGAGTAGTTTTTCCTATTACGCTAAAGGCACAAAGGATAATATTATAACTTTACAGAACCCTTTATATTTGGATATGGCGGCTAACGAAGTAAGGCGTAAAACCGCATATATAAGATTTATTAGCGAAATTCGTCCTTACGATTCTATCATTGATAAAGAATTTAAGATATCTTAGGGTGTCCCTTTTTGGAACGTCCCCCCTATACTTGACTTTGACGGGAAATGTGTTACACTTATCCATTATGGACGAGCTAGGCAGGTTAAGGACGGAGCTTGAACGAACAAAAAGCGAGCTGGATGTACTTTACGAGATATCCAACGCTATGCGCACCACCTTAAAACTGGACGAGATACTTTACATCATCCTTACCGGGGTAACTGCGCACACCGGACTGGGATTTAACCGCGCCATATTATTTTTGGTCAATGAAAAGGACAAAATAATTGAAGGGAGGATGGGTATCGGACCAGAGAACGGCGAAGAAGCCAATATAGCCTGGACTAGGATTGAAGAGGAAAAAATGGGACTTGATGAGCTTATCGACGCCTTCAAGAACTCCAGTTCGGTATTGGAGTCCGGATTCAACCGCCAGGTCAGAAGTCTAAAAGTATCCATGCAGGATAAGGATGAAAACCCCTTATCTATGGCTGTCCTGGAAGGCATGCCCCTGCACCTGACCCACCAAGCCATGCAAAAATATAAGGATTCTCCCGTTCTCAAAATGCTCGATAGCAAAGAGCTGTTGCTCATCCCCCTTAAGGCAAAAGACCGGGTCAACGGCATCATTGTGGCGGATAACTTCATCACGAAAGAACCGATCACCAAAGATGATATCCACATGCTTACTATGCTGGCCAACCAGGCGGGCCTGGCGATCGAAAACTCCCGATTGTTCGAATTGACCGCCGAGCGAGCCCATACGGATTATCTTACTAACCTTTGGAACCACGGACACTTCCAGTTCATACTGCAGACAGAGATGGAAAAGTCCAAGGCTATTAAAACTAAGTTGAGTCTAATCGCAATAGATATAGATAATTTCAAGATTTACAACGATACCCTGGGGCATCAGGCGGGGGACAAAATTTTAAAGGACCTGGCTCAACTCCTGCGCAACCAATCGCGCAAAATGGACCATGTCTGCCGTTACGGAGGGGAAGAATTCACAATCATCCTACCACAGACAGACCAAAAAGAAGCCTACATGATAGCCGAACGGCTAAGGATGGATATACAGAAATTTCCTTTCCTGAACGAAGAGATATTCCCAAATAAGAAATTGACCGTAAGCCTAGGAGTAGCATCCTTTCCGGAAAACGGCCAGACCCCCGCGGACCTGATCACTTCTTCCGACAAATCACTTTACAAAGCCAAAAACCAAGGCAAGAACATGACCTGTTGCGCGCCAGTTTACTAAACCGCAACTGCCTGTTCCTCTTTCTCCTTTTCCTTATTTTGCGACAATTTCACCGAAACTATCTTGGAGACTCCGGACTGCTGCATCGTGATGCCGTACATTATACTGGCGTTGACGATCGTCTTCTTATTATGTGTGATCACGATGAACTGCGAAGTCTTGGAAAATTCCTGCAAAACTCTGGAGAACCTATCAACATTAGCTTCATCAAGCGCGGCGTCAATTTCGTCAAGTATGCAGAAAGGCGAAGGCTTGATCTTGAAGATAGCGAATATCAGCGCGATCGCCGACATACTCTTCTCTCCCCCGGAGAGCAGCAATACGTTCTGCAGCTTCTTTCCCGGAGGACGACAAATAATCTCAATCCCCGACTCAAGCGGATCATTCTCGTCAGTCAGGAATAACTGCGCGTCTCCTCCGTTAAAGAGCAGGCGGAAATAATTCTTAAATTCCACCTTGACCTTCTCGAAGGTCTCGATAAACATCTGTTTTGTGGTACGGTTTATTTTCAGGATCGCCTGATGCAATGATTCCTTAGCGGTCAGAAGGTCTGTCTGTTGCTGAATAAGAAAATCATAGCGCTGCTTCAATTCGTCATATTCCTCGATCGCCACCAAGTTAACCGTTCCGTAAGAATCAAGTTTCCTCTTAAGCTCGCCGATCTCATTCTCCAGTACCGCCTGATCCAATTCTTTATTTAAGTCCTCCAGTGTATCCAGGTCAACCCTATAGGCCGACAACATCCTTTCTTTTACTGTAGAATAACGGTACTCCAAATCCTTTCCCTGCATCTCCAGCTCATGCAGACGGTTCTTCACCTCTTCCAGCTGTTTGCGACTAGTCTCGATCTGCTTGACTACCCCCACCGTGCCACTGGAAACCTCGTTGTATCTTGATTCGGTCTCGACCAACCCGTCTTTTTTCTCATTAATCTGGGCTTCTGCCTCTCCGATCTTAGCCTGGCAATCGACCACCTCCAGCCTTAACCCTTCCTGGCGCTCTTTGGCTTCGGAGATCTGCCTTTCGATATTCTCCAGGCTCCTCTTATCTTGAGCATAAGTCTCTTCAATCATCTTTAAGGTCGCTACATCGGAGCTAAAGCGTTTGTTCAAAGCCTCTATCTCCGTCTTAGTCTGTGTAATCAAGACAAGAAGCTCCTCGCGGGCCTTGCTATGCAAAGAAATACTGTCCTCTTCCTGGACTATCATATCCTGCCTTAACCGCTCTTCCTTGTTTAGGCTGGATAGCCTGTTCTGGGCATCGAGCAGGTTCTGTTCGATCGCGGATATTTCGCGCCCGACATCGCTGAGCTCCATGACAATTACATCCTCTTCTTCCTTTATCTTATTGAACTGTTCCTGGATGGCGGCGTGATTAGTCTCCTTATTCGCCAGCGTAATCTCATGATTGCGCAATTCGCCTTCCAGACTTTCGGACATCTTGGTCAACTCGGATATGCAGCTCTGGCGCAGGACTTTCCTGCTCCTTAATTCCCCTAGCTTCTCCTCTATCCTTGCTATCTTTTCTCCTATATTCTGCGTATCCAGCTCGATAGGTTTGGCCTCCCCGCTTATCTTAAAAGCGGCTGAGCCGACAGCCGGGATTTGCCCTTCAACCGAAGCCGCCTGGCCTGACCCATCTCCCCCGTTCAAAGCAGACTGCTCCTGCACCTTGACCACAAGCCCGGTAAGGCTCTCCCTGGGCGACCTATCCAGATAGATCACCGCGTTAAGGGATTCGCCGATATCATCATATTTGTTCTTCAATTTCTCAAGGAATTCTTTATGCGAAACCAGGGTGAGCTTCTCGTTCTCCAAAGCCGTGATCTCCTGGTTGACCGCGTTCAGATTCAAGGATTCCTGTTCGAGATTTGCCTTTACCTCGGATATCTTTTGCCTGAAGTCATCCACCAATTCACGCGTGCTTGCCAACTCTTGAGCTACCTTATTCAGGGCCTCTTCGGAAATAGCCTTCTCCTCATAAACCTTGGCCTTTTCGATCTCCAGCCTTTTTTTGCGTGCCAGGAATACCTGATGCCTGGAATTAAACTCGCTTACTTCGTTATGCGTATTGGAAATCCTGGCTTCCAGGTCCAGGATAGCTTTTTTGCTCTCGGAGATGGACTCCAGGGAACCCTTGATCGCGGAACTCAGTTTAGCGATCTCCTCCTCTTTTTGTGCCAGCACAGACTGCCTGTTTTCTATATCCTGTTTCAAGCTGTCGTATTCAGCGCGCACAACCCGCAGCTTCTCTTCATCCTGCAGGAGCTTGGCCTTCGACTGTTCGATCTGGGATTCCAGCAGGCGGCTGTTTTCAGAGAGCTCCGCGATGCGTTGCTGGTTAAAAGTAATGTGCTCGTTGTTACGCACCATGCTGTTTTCCAGATTAAGTATCTGGCTGCGGCCGGCCATCAGTGTTTCCTCCAGCGATTTTAATTCCGACTGGCGGTTTGCGATCCTGGACTCAAGTTCCGCAACCGAAGAGGCCAAAACCGCATCCTCCTTCTTAAAATCTTCGATTCTGACGACGATCTCCTCCCTCTGCTTCATAAAATTATTCTTGCTTATTACCGCCAGATCAATCTCCTTTAATTTTAGCTCTTCGAAAACCTCCTTGTACCTGCGGGCCTTATTCGCCTGCCGCTCCAGGGAACCAATCTGCCTTTTAACCTCGGCGACGATATCATTGACGCGCAGCAGGTTTTGTTCAGTCTCTTCGAGCCTGCGCGTAGTCTCCCTCTTTTGGGCCTTGTATTTACTTATCCCGCTGGCCTCATCAAAGACCATACGCCTATCCTCGGGGCGGCTGCTTAAAACCAGGTCTATCTTCCCTTGGGCGATAATAGAGTAACTTTCCGCCCCTATGCCTGTCCCCAACAGCAAGTCCAGGATATCCTTGAGCCGCACTGTAGCCTTGTTCAAAAGATATTCGCTCTCTCCGCTCCTGAAAAGCCTGCGCGTAATCATTACCTCTGGATTATCAACATTAAAGAAACGCGCGGTGTTGTCAAATGTAAGACTGACCTCTGCCATGCTTAACGGCTCCTTGTTATCCGCTCCGTTAAAAATGACATCGAGCATCTCTGATCCGCGCAGAGACTTTGCTGACTGCTCACCCAGCACCCAACGGATAGCATCGAATATATTGCTCTTCCCGCACCCGTTTGGACCGACAACAGCCGTGATCCCCGGCTCAAAGTTAAGCACTGTTTTATCACAGAACGATTTGAAGCCTAAAAGCTCAAGACTTTTAAAATACATTTTACCTCCCGATTAAATCTATCTTTTTTAAACCCTATTTATGCCCCGTCCCTGATTTTATCCTTGTTTTGCCTTTGATCCTGTTTTTGCTTTTGCCTGTATACTACCTGCTACATACTGCTCTATTGAGCATGCCCTTCCAGCCATGCGTCTATCTTATCCTTTTTGAAACGCCATTGCCCGACGAGTTTTAATGCCGGAATCTTGTTACGTTTCAACCAATCATAAATAGTCCTGCGGGTTACCTTCAGGTAATCCGCCAGGTCGTCTATTGTCATCAAATTGCTCTTTACCATCTTAATCCGTATTCTTTGCTTGGTTTTCTTAAAACTATAATTATACTGTTTATATTCTACACACACCCTCCCCCTTGTCAAGGAAAATCTTTACATTCTTTAACATATAGATGAAATTAAGCTTATTTTATAGCAAAATCCTACATTTAATACTCAAGACGTTTTCCATAACTCTTTATATTTCAATCGATTATAAAACAATTATTTTAGAAAGGTAGGCGTAAAAAAACAGGACCGGATTTATCTCTCTTGGCTATTCTTAAGAGAAAATAAACCTGACCCTGCTCTTATTTTCGAAGTGCTGTTTTGAAAGCTTGGGTTAAAGCCGGTACAACCTGGAACAGGTCGCCGACAATCCCGTATGTAGCTATCTTGAAGATTGGAGCCTCAGGATCCTTATTTACGGCAATAATGATCTTGGAGGATTGCATCCCGACAAGATGCTGTATCTGACCGCTTATCCCGCAGGCAATATAGATTTTAGGAGCGACGGTCCTTCCAGTCTGCCCTACCTGATGCGAATACGGCATCCACCCGCTGTCTACTGCCGCGCGGCTTGAGCCGACTGCCGCACCCAATACGTGCGCCAGTTCTTCCAGGATCTTGAAATTATCCACCCCTCCCAGTCCGCGGCCTCCGGAAACTATGATATCCGCCTCTGAAAGGTTTATGGTAGATTCGATCTCCTCGATAATATCCAAGAGTTTAGTGCGCGAGGCGTAAAGAGCGCTGTCAAAACTTTCTTTTATGATCTTACCCTTGCGTTTCTTATCAGCCGGCATTGGGGTAAATACCTTATGCCTAACCGTAGCCATCTGCGGACGGTAATTCGGCGAGATGATCGTAGCCATAATATTCCCGCCGAAAGCCGGCCTGGTTTGCAAGAGTATCTTCTTTTCCGGATCTATATCCAACCCGGTACAATCCGCGGTAAGGCCGGCCTTGATGTTTATGGCAACGCGCGATATCAACGACCTGCCGATATTCG
>JAQUKF010000067.1:4576-6245 GCA_028719265.1 Candidatus Omnitrophota bacterium | reverse complement strand
TTTGCCGGTATATTTCTTTAAAGGTAAATTCCACCGGGGGTTCTTGAGGCGGCTGGGTTTTATGCCGGGGGACTTGATCCCGGAAAAACCCATCTGGATACACGCGGTAAGCGTGGGCGAAGCCGCCTCCGTAAAGCAGCTGGTCCTGGGGTTAAGGAAGGCTTATCCGCACAAAAAAATAGTTATTTCCACGGTAACCGCCACCGGCAACAAGATCGCCCGGGGGCTGGTCAGGGAAGGAGACCTCCTGACTTACCTGCCGTTGGATTTCAGTTTTATCGTCGCAAGGGTGATGCGGATGGTTGACCCCTGTTTGTTCGTTATCGCCGAAACAGAGATATGGCCTAACCTGATTACCTTCCTGTATAAACGGAAGGTCCCGGTAATCACGGTCAATGGCAGGATATCCGACAGATCGTATTCCGGATACCGCGCGATAAGGTTGCTGCTGCGTCCGGTATTAAAGAAGATTTCCAAGTTCTGCGTGCAGTCAAATACCGATGCCGACAGGTTAATGGCCCTGGGTGTAGCCGAAGAAAAGGTGGTGGTGACCGGCAACGTGAAATTTGATATCGATCTTGAATCGGCCGGCGGGGAGCCGGATAAGTCCCGGGCGGTCAGGGACAATATGTGGATGGGGCCAACGGATAAATTACTGGTTTGCGGAAGCACTCATCCCGGAGAAGAGGCGATAATTATGCAGGCTTATAAAGAGCTTTTGCAGGCCTTGCCGGGTTTAAAACTGCTTCTTGCCCCCCGTCACCCCGAGCGCAGCAGGGAGGTCGCCGGGGTGGTAGAAAAATATTCTTTTATGCCGGTTTTTGTTTCGGGCCTCTCCGGGTCATGCCCCACCTGCATTAACCGCCCGGTATTCATTCTTGACCTTATGGGCGAGCTGCTTGATTATTATTCCGCAGCGGATGTTGTTTTTGTCGGCGGAAGCCTGGTTAAGACCGGAGGCCACAATATACTTGAGCCGGCCAGCCGGAAGAAACCCGTGCTCTTCGGACCGTATATGTCAAATTTCCGCGATATCGCCGGGTTATTCCTGGAGAAAGAAGCGGGCATCATGGTTCCCGATTGCCGCGCGCTGGCAGGCAAGGTCAAAGAAATATTGTCGGATGCCCTTAGGGCCAGGCGGATGGGGGAGCGCGCCTACGGGTTGATCGCGGATAACAAAGGGGCGACCGGGAGGAATATAGAGATCATCAGGCAGTTTATGCCGGTTTAGGGGAGGTTTGGATATGAGCGGTGAAATTTATTTGACCCAGGAGGGTTATGAGAAGCTGGTCAGCGAGCTGGAATATTTAAAGACTGTCAAGCGCCGGCAGCTGTCCAAAGCGGTAGGCGAGGCCCGTTCGCACGGCGATATCAGCGAGAATGCCGAGTATGACGCCGCCAAGGACGCGCAGGGGCATAACGAAAAGCAGATCGCGGAGCTGGAGGAAAAGCTTGCCCGGGTGCGTATATTGGATAAGGATATGCCCGGCGACCAGGTCCTTATTGGCGCCAATGTCAAGTTGCTGGACATGGATACGGAGGAGGAGGTCGAATATACGCTGGTTTCCGAACTTGAGGCGGATTATAACCAGAATAAGATATCGGTAACCTCTCCCGTAGGGGAAGGCCTGTTGGGAAAAAAAGAGGGCGAGGTTGCCGAAATAAAGGT